>JAIBJL010000082.1 GCA_020029545.1 Gammaproteobacteria bacterium | reverse complement strand
TGTTCGATGAGACGCCGCCGTATTGCTTGACGGATCTGCGCATCGGTTGAACGGGACCGACAACATCGAAGAGACTTTGCCACCGCGTTCAAGCGCAACACCGGCATGGTAGTGCCGGTCTGTCTGGCACTGAGTTGAGGCGCGGCGGGCAGCGAGCGTCTTGCGCTCGCGCCGCAGGGAATCCATCGGCAAGAATGAGGGCGTTATCGGTATGCCGGGAAATGCGCGCCAGATCCCTTCCAGGTACAGTACTGCGGTACGTGTCCAGGACTTTGAATGAGATCGCGACTCCGTGAGCACGGGACCAAACACTTTCGCCGCTCGTGAGTTCTCGTTCGGCTCGTTTTGCCTGCAGGCGGCCGAACGCCGGCTGTTACGCGCGGGTGAGCCCGTCGAGATAGGCAGCCGCGCGCTGGATATTTTGATTGCGCTGGTGGAGTGCGCCGGCGAAGTCGTCGGCAAGAAAGGGCTGATGGCGCGCGTATGGCCGGGCGTCATCGTCGAGGAAGGCAATCTGCGTGTGCATGTGGCGGCTCTTCGCAAGATCCTCGGCGACGGCATCGACGGAGCTCGTTACATCGCGAACGTACCGGGGCGGGGATATTCCTTTGTCGCCCCCGTCTCTGTCGCCCCTGTCGCCGTTGCAGGGCTTGCTGCGACCGCGGGACCCACAGAGTCGGCGATCGCGACGAGCACGAGCGTACCTGAGCGTGTGCACCCACGGGTCGGTCACAGCCTTCCCGCCCGGCTGACCCGCATGGTGGGCCGCGATACGGCCGTCGCTGCACTCTCGGAACAACTACGTGCACGTCGTTTCGTGAGCGTCGTAGGGCCCGGCGGTCTTGGCAAAACGACTGTTGCGGTGTCAGTCGCACACTTGCTGAGCGCCGAGTTCGCGAACGTGATCTTCGTCGATCTCACGGCCGTCACGGATGCGGCGGGCGTGGCGAACGGGCTTGCCTCCACGCTTGGGCTCACGGCGCGCAAGGAAGATCCCACGCCGGAAATCCTCGCCTTCTTGCGCGACATGAGCGTACTGCTCTTGCTAGACAACTGCGAGCACGTGGTCGAAGCGATCGGTGGTCTCGCCGAGCGGATTTTTATCGAAGCGCCGCGTGTTCATCTCCTTGCAACGAGCCGCGAGCTACTGAACGTCGAGGGCGAACATGTGTATGTGCTCGATCCTTTGGCGACGCCGGGTACCGCCGATATTACTGCGGAACACGCGCTCGAATACGCTTCCGTACAACTCTTCCTGGAACGCGCGGGCGCGACCGGAAGTCCCATCTCACTGAGCGATGCCGATGCTCCAGTGGTGGCCGAGATCTGCCAGCGCCTTGACGGCATCGCGCTGGCGGTCGAGCTTGCGGCAGGGCGAGTCAGCGCCTTCGGCATTCGCGGCACAGCGCAGCTGCTGGACGAGCAGTTTGGGTTGGCCTGGCGTGGCCGCCGCACGGCGTTGCCTCGACATCAAACATTGGGCGCCACGCTGGACTGGAGTTACAACCTGCTCTCGCACGAGGAGCGGGTCGTGTTGCAACGGCTGTCCATGTTCGTCGGCGATTTCGCGCTGGCCGGCGCACTGGCGATTGCAGGCGATGAAAAAATCGACAGCGCATCCACCGCAGTCATCGAGACCGTCGCGAGCCTGATGTCGAAATCACTCGTTTCGATGCGCATCACCGAAGGGCAACCCCGCTATCGCCTGCTTGAAATGGTTCGCGCCTATGCTGCTTTACGTCTTGCGGACAGCGGCGATTCGTCGTCCATCGCCGCACGGCACGCGAGGTACTTTACGCAGCGCTGCCGAGAGGCGGAAGCGCCAGATTCCTCGGCGGTCGATCCGCGTGATCTTGGCAACATTCGCTCCGCGCTCGAATGGAGTTTTTCCGAACACGGCGAGGCCGCGATCGCGAGGGACTTGAGTATCGCCGCGACGCCCATTCTGTTGCGGTGGTCGCTGCTTGCCGAGTGCCGGCGTTGGAGCGCCCGTGCGCTGGAAAGCCTTCCGGACGCGGATCGCGGCAGCATCTTCGAATCCCGCTTGATACGCACCCTGGCCATCTCGACCGTGTTCACCATCGGCAACGATGAGCGCCTGCGACCTCAATTGGCGCGTGGCCTGGAGTTGGCTCGAAGCTTTGGCGATCAGCGAGGTCAGTTCGAGTTTCTCACCGGCATGCATGCCTTTGCGGCGCGTACTGGAGACTTTCGCGGAGCTGTTGGCGCGGCGGCCGAAGCGGCCGACGCGGCGAGCCATGCAGAGTTCGCCAGCGCACGCTGGATGCTATGCATGGGGCATCATCTGTTGGGCGATCAGGCCCAGGCGTTGGCCAGCAGTGAACAGGCACTGTCGCACGAGGCAGCGTCAGCAGCGAAGCGTACGAGATATTTCGGTTATGACCAGCGCACTTCGGGACTCGCTGTGCGAGCGCGCCTGCTGTGGCTAACAGGACAGACGCACAAAGCCTTGCAGGTCGCGAAGCAGGCGATCGACGAAGGCGCCGCGCTCAAGCATCCAGTGTCCTACTGCCTCACGCTGCTGTATGCCACGTCGGTGTACTTGTGGAGCGGGCGCTTGGCGGAAGCGGAGCAGTCGATCGAACGCTTGGTCGAGACCTCGAGCAACTACTTGCTGGAGCCTTACTTTGCCGGTGGGCAGGCGCTCAAGGGAGAACTGTTGCACGTTCGCGGCGAGCATGAAACTGCTATTCCGCTGCTGAGCGTTGCCGTTCAGCGGCTTAACCGTGAACGCCAGATCGCGCAGGCGCCGTACTGCGCGGCGGTTCTGGCGGACGCGTTAAGATCGACCGCGCAATTCGGGTCCGCTCTCGACGTGCTGGATCAGGCGATGAAGCAGCGCCAGCTGGGCGGCGGTTCCTTCGACTTGCCAGAAATGCTCAGGGTTCGAGCCCGCATCCTGCTCGACATCTCGGCGGACAACCGTGGCGCGGCCCTCGATAGTTTGCAGCACGCTCTCGACCTTGCGCGGAGCCAGGGAGCCGTGAGCTGGGCACTGAGAGCCGCGCTTACCCTGGCGGAATTGCAACCCCAAGACAGCCAGGGTCTGATCGAGGCGTTGGTTGCGCGCTTCCCGCAGGAGGCCGACAGTGCCGATCTCGAGGCCGCCCGATCGGTGCTGGCGAGCTGAACTAGTACATTGGAAAAAGTCGCCTGCGGCGCCCCTGGTTCGTTGAACATGGCGGGCAGTGGCTTCGTTGCCGCCGCCAAAAGGCGCGACTTTTGCCGGCTTCCTTGTGCCAGCTTTTCTGTCGCAAGTCCGACAGGCTCCCAGGCCGCGAATTTACACGGATTTACACCTTAGAACTCGCCGCCGCCCGTTCTCTGATTCATCGTGTCTGCCACGGACCGCCGCCCGGCGGCGAACGCCAGGAGACACTCATGGGCTCTTCGTCCACAGGCACGCGTCATCGAATGCGAAGCGGTGCCATGACCAGGAAAGTGCTGTTCGTCACGGGCGCCTCACGTGGCTTTGGCGGATTGATCGTGGAGAAAGCGCTCGCCGCAGGGCATTCCGTCGTGGCCACGGCGCGCAATCCTCGGACGCTCATTGATCTTTTCGGCAATCATCCTAACGCCTTGCCGCTCACGCTCGACGTTACCGATGAAGCTCAGTCGCACGCCGCCGCCATGGCCGCCATCGAGCGCTTCGGGCGCATCGACGTGCTGGTCAACAACGCAGGCTATGGCCTGCTCGGCGCGGTGGAGGAGGCGAGTGCAAGAGAAATCGAGGCGCTCTATCGCACGAATGTCTTTGGGCTGCTTGCGGTGACGCGTGCCGTGCTACCGTCCATGCGGCGCCGGCGCTCCGGTCACATCATCAACTTCTCGTCGGTCGGCGGATACGTCGGTCAGGCCGGCTGGGGCGTGTACTGTTCCACCAAATTCGCCGTGGAAGGTTTGTCTGAAGCACTCGCCGTCGAGCTGCAGCCGCTTGGCATCCATGTCACGGTGGTGGAGCCCGGATATTTCCGCACGGCCATTCTGGATGAGAAATCCCTCGGTGCGAAATCCCTTGCTGTCAGCGCTCGAACCATCGAGGACTATCGGGAGACCTCCGGCGCACTGCGTGCCGCCGCAGCTGGATGGAGTCACGCTCAGCCCGGCGATCCCGCCAAGCTCGCCGAGGTATTGATCAAGCTCATCGACGAGCCGAATCCACCGATACGCCTGCCCTTGGGCAGCGACGCGGTGGCCGCGATCGAGGCAAAAATTGCCCAGATCCGCGAGTTGCTGGATCGCTGGCGCTCCGTGTCGGCGTCGACAGACTTCGATGGCACCTGATCCATCAGGCAGCAACGAATCCAGGAAGCTTGGTTGCTTTCGCGTCAAACGAAGCGGTCGCACGGCATCCAAGAGCACGATGCCGTGCGCCGATTAGACAATCTGCGAGTGGGAAGGCAATCTTTGACGCGAAGACAAGCGCGGAGACGGGGTGCAACGTAGAAGGCATTTACGATGTGCCTGCAGTGCCGATGAGGGTTCGTGTCAGGTGATTCCGGCTGAGCCACGATGTGTATCACTGACATAATCGCCGGCACTACTCCTGCAATCACTGCGTGACCTGCACAAGGGTGGCAACGATGGCCGGGTCGGCACTGGATAGCGTCGAACTCTGCTGCAGCAGTTCGCCCTGCGGTGAGAGCAATGACACGATGCTCGAATGGCTGAACTGTCCGTCGGGAAGGCGGCGGTACTGGATATTGAGCGTCGCGGCGACTTTTCGGACAGTGGCGGCGTCGGCATGCGCCAGCGTCCAGCGCGACAGGTCGATGTGCCTGTCTTGCGCGAGCTTGCGCAACGCCTCAGCAGTATCTCTCTCGGGGTCGATGGAAATCATCAGCACGCGTAGCTGACGGCGCTTCCCTTCAGGCACGCTGCGCTCGACCGCACGCAGCGTATCGATCAGCAGCGGACACGCAGCGGGACAGCTTGCATAGAACATGGTGATGAGCACGGGATGGCCGCGATAGGTGTCGAGTCCCACCGCCGCGCCAGACTGGTTCACCAGAGTGCTGTTCAGATGGTAGATCGAGCCCGGAGGAAGCGACGACGCCGTCAGTGCCGGACCGGTGAGCAACAGCAGCACCGCGATCGTTGCGCATCTCATCGCGTCACCCTGTCAGCTGCGCAGCGAAATCCCATGGTGGCGGTCGTGTAGCTCGCCTGTACGCTGGAGAGCATCGCGATACGCATCAGCGTCGCATAGTTCTCCTTCTGCTCCATGGTGATCGCGCCGCTGCCGCAGAAGCGCATCGTGTCCGGATCGCCTTGCTGCCGGTTGTCGCCCGAGACCAGCATCCCGGCCTGGTCCTCGATCCACTCCCATACCATACCGTGAATGTCTCGCACGCCGTACGCGTTGGCCACACCTTGTCCGACATCGGGCAACGGACCGCGTCCCGAGGTTGAATACCAGTCGAGAATCCGCTGTCGCCACGCATCGTCCTTGCGGGCATCGGTCTGCGTCTCGCTCGCAGCGGCGACATACTCCCATTCGTACCATGTGGGAAGCCGAGCGCCACGCGCTTCGCAATACGCGCTCGCTGCAAACCAACTGATTCGTGTCACCGGCTGATTGCGCAGGGTCGCGCCCGGCTCGGTTGCGGATTCCCAGTGGCGCAGATATTGCGTGTCGGCAAAAACGCGCGGGATGCGATCGCGACGCCATTGCGCAGAGCGGTGAATGAAGTTGGCGAAGTCCGCGTTACTGACCGGTATGCTGTCGATTCGAAACGATGCCACCGATACCTCCTTGATGCCTGCCGCCGGTGGCAGCACGGACTCGAACCGTCCGGCGGGAATCGAGACGAGCACCGAATGAACGGCGTGCCCACTCATCGCGCTACCTGCCAGGAGCAGGCAGGCAATACCCACTCCCAGCCGGTACCGTACCGCGATCACGACGGTTCACCCATGCTACCGATCAATGCGCCGCCCCTTCGGGGCGTTTGGTGGTGGCGCGGGCTTCGGTCACCTGCTTCTTGGTGACGACTGCGCCGCTGTTGCCCCAACTGTTCGCGACGTAGGTGAGAATGTTTGCGATTTCATCATCGGTGAGCTGGCTCATGGGCGGCATGATGGAATCGTAGTTTGCGCCATTCACGGTGATGGGACGGGTCAGTCCGTTCAGGACGATACCCACCGCGCGCTTCATGTCCGCCATCAGGAAGTCGGACTTAGCCAGCGGCGGAAACACATTCGCGATGCCTTGGCCAGCGTCCTGATGGCAGGTCGAACAGGTTCCCTTGAACAGCGCCGCGCCCGCTGCGATCTGTTGCTCCTTCGTCAGTGTGCCGGCCGCATTCGCCTGTGCGGCGATGGATACGGCTTCGGTGCTGGCCACCTTGTCACTCAGATAGGTCTCGTCCACCTGCTTGCCGGAATAGATGTCGGTCCGGGCATCGCCGCCGACCTCGAGGATGGCGAGCGCACCTTTGTTGAAGGCACGAAAGATCGCATGATCTACCAGCACGTAGTTCCCCGGTACTTCGGTGTGGAATTCGACGGTCGCTGCGCCGCCGGCCGGAATGAGCGTCGTCTGCACGTTCTCTTGGGCATGCGTGCCGCCTTCGTACTGGACCTTGTCGAAGATCTCGCCGATCACGTGGAAGTTGGAAATGAGGTTCGGTCCACCGTTGCCCACGTACATCCGAACCTTCTGGTTGACACTGGCTTTGAGGGCCTTCGGGCCAGTGAGCGAGGACTCCGCACCGTTGAACAGCACGTAGGTCGCGTTCTCGTCGATCGCCTTCTGCATGTCGAAGACGGCGTGACCTTTCTCGCGATATTTGCCGACCGTATAGAAATCACCCTGCATGACGTAGAACTCATGGTCGACCGGCGTCAGGCCCTCCGGTGGTTCGATCAGGATCAGCCCATACATGCCATTGGCAACGTGCATGCCGACCGGAGCGGTCGCACAGTGATAGACGTACAGGCCCTGATTGAGCGCCTTGAACGTGAACTGAGTCTGGTGACCCGGCGCTGTAAAGCTGGATGCCGCGCCGCCGCCCGGCCCAGTGACTCCATGCAGATCGATGTTGTGCGGCATCTTGCTGTCGGGGTGATTCTTCAGATGGAACTCGACCGTGTCACCTTGGCGCACGCGGATGAAACTGCCCGGCACCGTGCCGCCGAATGTCCAGAACGTGTATTGCACGCCTTCGGCGATTTCCTTGTCGACCTCGATGACTTCGAGATCGACGATCACCTTGGCGGGCGCCTTGCGATTCGTCGGCGGTGGTACGTTCGGCGGGCTCGTCAGGACGGCGTGAACGGGCTCTCCCTGCGGTGGGCCGAAGTCGCCGGCGTGTGAACCGCCGGTTCCCGCCGGCGCCTTTCCCGTTGTTGCAGCAACAGTGGGCGATCCGCGATCATTCGTACAGCCGGCGAGCAGAGCTGCGACGACACATACGCAGAGTAGATGATGAGTTCTCATGGGCCATTCTCGTTCGTGCCAGGGCTGCCGGCCAGTCGACCGGCGACGGGCGCTACTGTGATCCAAAACGCCCGACAGTTCTTTACGCGGATGTCCTGATCAATGGTCGCCGCACTCAGCCCGCCGCCGCTAGCAGACCCGCAAAAATGCCCAACGGATGATGCGAACGAGCGACGCTGATGATGAGCGATAGACGATCAGCGCAGCCACCCAGCAGCCCACGCGCACGGTGCGCGATCGGCCTCGCTGGAGGGCGACGCTGCCCAGCACGGTGTATGCAATCAGCAGCGCCATTGACCGTCGGCTAGTCAGGCATGAAGGGGTACTCGATCATCCGGGATTCCCGTCGACGCGCGGTGTGATATAGATTCCTATCGACCGCACCACCCAGGGAGTGAACGCCAACATCCAACCCAGCGCCGCAACTGCGTGCCATACATAGGGATCGGGCCGCAATTCCGCGACCACCCGCATCACCGCAACGAGCTGCACCGTGACGAATGCGAATCCGGCCACCCAGCCCAGCACCAGCGGCCGTCCCGAATGACCCTGTGTCACGCGGGTAACCATGGCCACCAGAAGGCTGGTGAAGTAGCCGATGAATAGAGCATGCGCCGGCGCCCTGCCAAGCAGGAGCTCACCGCTCACGGCGTATTGCAGGCTTTGCGCCGCATACAGCGCGAAGGCGATGGGCATCCAGGCGAATCCGGCGAACAGCACTCGCAACAGCGGCGGCATCGCTGCTCCCCGTGGCCACCACATCCACAGCAACATGGAGCCGATCATTACCAGTGGGAGGTCCGCGGCCCACAGCCACGCATAGCTGTGCGTGATCTCCAGACCGAGGTGCATTAGTGCGGCCGCCCAGAAGCCGGCGAGGGCCGCCAACGGACGCAGGGGCTGGTAGCCCGCGATGACACCGGCTGCAAAGAATGGAATCATGCGATGGCATACCGTGAAGAATACGGGCAGCAACATCGCGATGCTGCCGATCTTAATCGCCGCGAACATGAGCAGTACGCTGGCACCGTGGAGATAGGCCGCGTACAGGACCAGGCCGATGAGTCCGCAGCACATCGCGGCGAGACAACTGACGGCGTGCCAGGTTCGGCCCGCCTCCCGCCACACGAGCCTGGCGAGCAGCATCGTGCCGATTGACCAGCCTGCAATCGTCAACCATGCGCCTGCCCGCAGTGTCGGCGTTCCGGCCATCATGGACGTGAGCGTCAACCCTTGGCCGCCGAGCAGGCCGATTCCGACGGGCAGGTATTGCCATCGTGTCAGCGGCGGTTGATTCATCCACCGAGGAAACACGGTTAGCAGGAACCCGAACATGAACGACGGCAGCACTTGGTACTGCATCACGATTGCGTGCAACCATCCCGCGTGGATGAGGGCGGAAGGAGCCTCGAACAGAGGCCAGCGTGCGGCGAGCAGCCACGCAGTCCACCATCCCATTGCCAGCAGCAGGTTCGCCGCGCCGATGGTGAACAACAGGCGATGCGGAGCTTCTGCCAGGAGGCGCAGCGCGGAAGTCGGCAGCTCGAGGCTTCTTGCATTCATGTCTTAAGGGTCGTTCGACTTCCCATGCTGGCATGCACCTTCATTGTCGTCGCAGGTGCTGATTCTTGTCAGTGCGTACAACGGACAAAGACCGATGTTGGCGGTCAGAAGCAGCAATGCGCCTGCGAAACCCAGTAAGGCGCCACCACCTCCAACGGTGGCGGCAAGGATCATCATCGACACGCTGGCGACGATGCGTATGTTGTGATCGGCGTATCCGATGTTGTTGCGCATGCGATCTGCTCCACGACTTAAAGAGGCTCGTATGCTGCTATGGATGGTCAGAGCGGCACACCCGGACTACCGCGTACCGCAGTTCGGGAAGGCCGGGGCTCGCTTGGAGGCGTCAGTACGTGTCGGACGCGCATCGTGGCAATGACGGAAGCACGCGCACGCATCATGAGGCAGGTGAGGGGCTCTCGCGACCCGGACCTTTTGCTGTGCTGTTACCCACAAGCCCCCAAAAGCTATGTTGTGTTCGGTAGCAGACAGACGCCCCTGGATGTTACCTGACATTTTACAGGGGCCATTCTTATAGAGACGATTTAGGGACATCCCACAACGTGAAGACACGGAATAGTCATGCCGAGTTGGATCGCTTTAACTCACCCGGCGTTACTACCTTGATGCTCTGCCTGTGCATCACGTTCTGAACTGCTTTGTTCGTCGCGCTGTTCTGACCGCCCCTTCGCCCCGAGCGCACTACCTATGACTTCACATGACATTGAGCCCCGCGGCTCGCCGGAGGATCAATTCATCGACGCGTGCACCGTGCGAGTCCCCCAACTCACCCGGCGAAGCGGCGTTGCAGTCGTGGGCGAGGGTAACAGAATAAATGAAGGAGACATTTTTCCAGATACGGCGCTTGTCAGAGCCTTCATGGACGCTATCGTCCAGCTGAACGACGGCTTTATTCGTGCTGAGGATGAGATGTTCAAACGGTACTTCGCCGTTTTGGTGGAGGGCGAGAAGATTGCGCCGTTTGTGATGCAGTCGATGAGCTATGAATCAGTGCAGGAGGGCAGTGAATGAACACCCGAAACCCTTGCCGTTTTCGGCTGATGCTGGTGGCGCATGGCCGGGAGCCTGTCCGGGAAATGGGCATCGTGACGAAGGGTGTGTCACATCGAGGATTTGTTGGCGATGGTTCATCGCGATGGTTCATCGCGACTCGGTTGCGACGGCGGGCCGTTCGCCTCGCTCGCTCGCTCGTTCCGCTTCCTGTTCCGGAATGGATAGCAGGCGAGCGGTATTGATCAGAGCCATATGGGTCAGTGCCTGTGGAAAATTGCCGAGCATGCTGCGTTCGTGCGCATCGTATTCTTCCGCCAGCAGGCCGACGTCATTGCTCAAGGCGAGCAGGCGCTCGAACAGTGCTTTACCCTCGTCGCGTCGGCCGACGAGTATCAGCGCATCGGCCAGCCAGAATGAGCAAGGCAGGAATGTGCCTTCCCCGGCGGGCAGGGCGTCGACATCGGTCGCCGTCGAATAGCGCAATACCAGTCCATCGACGACCAAATCTCGTTCGATTGCCTCGACCGTACCACGGACGCGCGGATCGGCCGGAGGCAGAAAACCGACTTGTGGAATCAGCAGCGCGCTCGCATCGAGATACGGCGAGTCGTAGGACTGTACGAATGAGTTCAGCTTCCTGTCGAAAGCACGTGCGCAGACTTCGGCGTGAATTGAGTCGCGTACCTCGCGCCATCGGGTGACAGGTCCTTCCAGGCTGAAGCTCTCCGCATCTTTGATCGCTCGGTCAAATGCTACCCAGGCCATCACTTTCGAATGCGTGAAGTGCTGTCGCCGGCCGCGGACTTCCCAGATGCCTTCGTCGGGCTGCCGCCAGTGGGTTTCCAGAAAATTCAGCAATTCGACCTGAATGCTCCAGGCCGCCGCTTCGGGTTCGAGACCGGCTTTGCGTGCGAGATGCAACGTATCCATGACTTCGCCGTAGACATCCAACTGAAACTGTGTCGACGCAGCGTTGCCGACGCGAACCGGGGTCGCACCAGCGTAACCGGGTAGCCAATCCAACTGGTATTCATCCAGGCGGCGTTCGCCGGTCACGCTGTACAGCGTTTGCAGATCCTGCGGTCTGCCTGCCGCGGCCCGTAGCAGCCATTCTCGCCATGCGACGGCTTCTGCATCGTATCCCGCCAGCAGCAGAGCATTCAGCGTGAACGTCGCGTCACGTAGCCAGCAGTAACGATAGTCCCAGTT
This sequence comes from Gammaproteobacteria bacterium, assembly GCA_020029545.1. Lineage (GTDB taxonomy): Bacteria > Pseudomonadota > Gammaproteobacteria > Steroidobacterales > Steroidobacteraceae > Steroidobacter. The sequence continues at coordinate 10,789 of JAIBJL010000082.1, read as the reverse complement.
ACGCACGCCGCCGCGTTGCTCGGGTAGAGATGTGGTGGGAGCGGCGACCATTCCTCCGGTGGGAGCAAAGGTCAGTGCCTTCAGGGTGATCAACGAGCGCACCACAGCATCACGCCATGGTCCGCTGTATCGGCAACGAGCGGACCATTTTTTCCACTTTCGTTCGGTATGGTCGAGCAGTCTCATCGGATCCAGCGCCGGCTGGCTGGCTTCGTAAGACGGGCGATAGTTGAGCGTGAATGGTATTCGTTCGCCCGCACGTACCTCGAAGTCGGCCACGGTTTTCATATTCTCGCCGTGTACGGGGATCTGCGTGCGCAACTCCAAGCGATCCGGTCCGGCGGTCGCCAGCAACGCATCTCCGGACCGGCGCACCCAAGGCACGATGCTTCCGTAGTCGAAGCGAACGATCAGTTCCATGTGCATCGCTACAGTGCCGGTCAAGCCTTGCACGACGCGAAGAACATCCCAGCGCTCGTCCGACAGAGGCATGCAGTCGATGATGCGAACAGCTCCTGCATCGGTCTGGAAGTCAGTTTCCAGAATCAATGTCCCATCGCGATAGCGGCGGCTCGTGCCGACTATTTTTGCAGCCGGCGCAATCGACCAACGACCGTGATCGCTATCGCCAAGCAGCGCAGCGAAGCACGCGCCCGAATCGAAGCGCGGCAGGCACAGCCAGTCGACCGAGCCGTCTCGCCCTACCAGAGCCGCCGTGTGGCAATCGCCGATGAGCGCGTAATCCTCAATCCGTAGCGACATCGTCGGCACCGTTGTTGTACCAACCACCGTCGGCGGCAATGAGTGCATCGGCTTGCTTGGGTCCCCAGCTCCCTCGCTCGTAGGGAACCGCCTCGCGATGGTCGGTTAACACGGGATCGACAACAGCCCATGCGGCCTCGACTGCATCCTCCCGCGTAAAGAGTGCACTGTTGCCAGCCATGGCATCGCCCAGCAGTCGTTCGTAAGGCGTCTGCGCGTCGGGATGCTCATCGACGAGGTAGAGTTCGCGTTGCTCGCCGACGAACTCGCTGCCCGCCCGTTTGACACGGGCAGCGAGCGCTATCCCGGAGTAGGGCGAGAGCCGGAACCGAAGATAGTTTGCATGGCCGGCGTTCGGTGCGGAATCGTCGAAGAGTTGTTGCGGCGGCGGTTTCAGCCGCACGATGACCTCGGCGCTCGACGCAGCTAGGTATTTTCCGGAACGCAGGTACCAGGGCACGCCCTCCCAGCGCCATGAGTCTATGAACAGGCGCAGCGCGCAGAATGTTTCCACGTCCGACTTCTTCGCTACCCCCGGCTCTTTGCGATAACCGGCATATTGACCTCTTACGACATCGTCGGGCTGCAGTGGACGCATTGCCTGGAACACATCCGCCGCTTCGCCATGGACGGCGCCGAAACCGCGATACGTGGGCGGTTCCATAGCGAGCAGGGCGACGATCTGAAACAGATGATTCTGGATCACGTCACGCAAGCAGCCGGCCGTCTCGTAGAAAGAGCCGCGACCCGCGACGCCGAAGTCCTCGGCGAGAGTCACTTGTACGCTCGCTACGTAGTTGCGATTCCACAGCGGCTCGAGGAAGGAATTTGCGAAACGGAAATACAGGATGTTCATGATCGCTTCCTTCGCCAGGAAGTGATCGATGCGGAAGATTGACTCTTCGGCAAAGGCGCGATGCGCAATAACATTGAGTTCGCGGGCCGACGCCAGGTCGCGTCCGAACGGCTTTTCCACGATTACCCGCGCATCGTTGTTCAGTCCCGCGGTCGCTAGCCCCTCGATCACCGTACCGAAGAGCGATGGCGGGATGGCGAGATAGTGCGCTGGGCGTCGAGCGCCACCCAGCGATTGCTTCAATGCGCTGAATGTTGCCGGATCGTTGTAGTCGCCTTCGACGTAGCGCAGCAGCGAGAGAAGGTGGTCGAGCGCGGCTCGATCCTGGATCTTACCCAATCGCTTGATGCTGCTTCGCGCACGGGCACGGAATTGGACGATGCTCCACTTCGAAAATGCCACGCCCGTGACCGGGACGTGCAGGTGTCCTCTCCTAGCCATAGCGTATAACGCCGGAAAGATCATCTTGAGCGCCAGGTCGCCGCTGGCTCCGAAGATGACCAGTGCGTCGGACGCTGCCGCTGTCGGTTTCTCGATACCTCGGGAGAATCGATCGTTGGCTTTCGATCGCTTGCTCGCAGCACGTGCTCTCATTCAGATTCCTATCGTGGCAGATTCCTATCGAGGCAAGGCATAAGTCGACAATGCGTCGCCGATGGGCTCCCACAAACTCGGCGGCGGCTGCGGCGGCGAAGATCAGCCCGTTAGCCTTCAGCCCCGCCGTTGTTGGAAGTGCCGAGCATCAGTGCTGACGTCAATATTCAGGAACGCCACTGTTCAGCAACGCCACTGGGGCCTGACAGTTCCGGCGAAGCACAAGGCCGAGCGAAGCGGTAGCGCCAAAGCGACGCGAGGTGAGGAAATGCTGTTAACGAGACGCGGAGCGCATCGACGGAGTCCGCTCGATGCGCCTTCTTCTCCGGCATCGCCGGCAGTCTGTTGAGCGCCTGCGCAATCGCGCTGCCATTCCATTCGCCTGCGGCAAAACACGCTCGATCCAGTTCAATCAGCAGTGCGTCGATGGTCGGACCACTGCCGAGTCGATGGGTCAGCGCTCGCAAACCGGCAGGGGGCGAATCGGGCCACTTCGCTTGGGCCCATTCGAGGAGGGCGCGGCGGGCGGCCTTTGCATCGTTGAGTTTGCACGCTGCCATGAATCGCTCGCGCGCTTGCGATTCGTTGGGTTTCGCTGCGGGGGCAGGGCGAGGAGCAACCGGCGCTGCGGGCTCGCGCCGACGAGATAACCACCAGGCAAGCAGTGTTCCGATCCAGAGGACGGCGAGGACGATGCTCGCCCATTGCCACGGCCAGACGCCGGGCGTTGTGAATCGCGGCGGAGCAGGGTTGGCGTTCGCGCTGTGCGGTGCGGTCCTGGACACAACCTCGTTGCGAGGCGTGGAGACATCTGGCGTGCCGTTGGCGGCGGGAAGCACCTTCAGTGTCCGCGCCGGCAACTCCGCTTCACGCAATTGGTCGGCGCGGGTGTCCCACCATTGAATGTGGATGGCAGGCAGCGTGACGTTGCCTGGCCGATCTGCGATCAGTGCGATGCTCTGGTCGCGGCGGCCGACGAGGGTGTCTTGCTGTGCGGAGTTGTCGAGCTTGGGTTGATCCGGATAGGCATTGAGTCCGGCGGGCAGTTCGATGAGTGATGCAATGTCGGGCAGTTGCGCGGCAGTCAGTCCCTCGGCGCTGAGGTGTACATCCAGCGTGACAGGTTCACCGGCGTGAACCTCGAGGCTGTCGGGGTGCCATGCGCTCGTGACGTTGAGGTTCTTCGCGGGTATCCAGTAGCTGGCGGTTGCGCCTGCCGGTCGTGGCCGGACATCGAGCGAGATGTCGTCGGCGTGAATGCGGATGGGCTTGGCGATCTGCATCATGTCCGCAAGCGGTAACCGGTCGAAGAAGCCGGAGAAGGTATCCTCGTGGGAACGAGCCGGCACCTGCCCATCGAGGACCGGGCCAGGTACCTGCATCGCGCCGCTGCGCTGCGGAAAGAGAAGGTAGTGACGCTCGACGACTTGGTAGCGCCGGCCGTCGATTTCGGTTTCGCTGTTACGGTCTTTGCCGAGTTGCTGGACGAGCACGTCGCTACTGGCCGGCAGCTCCAGGTTGGCCCGATACAGGGGAACGCCAGCGTACAACTTCACTGTCAGATTCACGGCGACTTGCACATACGGTCGCGAATCGTCCACTGTCGTTTTGAGGAACACGTTCGATGATTGCGTCTGCGCAGCGTCGGATTGTGCATTGCCGCTGATCGTGATTGGGATGGGTGCGCTGTGTTCGTTGCCCCAGGCTAGGGAAGGTATCGTGAGCTGCCCCGAACGCTTGGGCGAGAGCGTGAGCCTGAGCTGCGTTGCGGAGGAATAGCTCCCATTGACGATCTGCACGTTGCTGCTGCGGCTCGTCGACAGGACGTCGAAGTCCCGCTCGAGCGGTGCGAGATCGGGTTTTGAGCCAGTCTGTCCGTCGTACGAGAGGATGAGATCGATCGTGTCGCCAGGGGCGACCTGGTTGCTGTCGACCGATGCCTTGACGGAGCCGTGCGCCGCAGCGCTGACGAGCCACGCAGCAAGCAGTACACCTGGAAGCGTCACGGATTTCATCGTCGCGACTCCTGCTCACGTCTCAAATGTTCGATCAGGAACTTGCGGCGCAAGAGGCCTGCTGGATCGTCGGGAATCTGTCGCAGCCACTGCTCTAGTGCAAGAGCCTGTTCCGATGGAGGTTGATGGATGGCGGCTGTGGCGTTCTGATCCTTCGACCCGTTCTGATCCGTCGAATGCTCGTCCAGCTTCGCGTTCTGTCCCGACGTTTTGGCACTCTCTTCCTTTTTCGCTGTCGCCATCGCGGTCTCGGCGTCGCGCTTGGCGTCGGCCGCTTCCTGCCTTTCTCTCTCAACCTGCGACGCGGCGGACTCGCCTTGCGAACCCTGACTCCGTCGGTTCTGTTGCTGTTGCGATCCGTTGGCAGCGTGCTGCTCGCTGCTTTGCTGCTGCTTGCCCCGATTGCCGTTCTGCGAGTGTTCGTTCTTTCCGGACTGCCCATCCTTCCCGGATTGCGATTGTCCGCCCGATGGCGATCCCGATGGCGATTGAGGGGGCTGCTGCTTGAGCTGCTCGGCCACGAGGTCGCGATTGTGGCGTGCGTCGCGGCCCAGTGCGGAGTCGGCGGACGTTTGCTTGATGGCCTGGTCGTATGCGGCGAGGGCATTCTCGAGCTTGCCGCTGCGAGCGAGCGCGTTGCCGCGGTTGTATTGCGACTGTGGGTCGCCGAATTTTTCGAGTCGCTTTGCGGCGTCCTCGTACTGGCCGGCCTTGATCTCCGCGTAGGCACGCCGCCGCGCGTCTTCGAACGAGCGTCCCGCATCCGCGGGTTTGCCGGAGTCGAGGAGACGTTGCCCCTGCTGATCGCGCGTCAGCCACAGATCCGACCATGACGAAGCATGCGCGGCGCCGCTGGCGGCCAGTAAACAGAGAAAGATGAAGGCTCGCTTCATACCCAGCCTCGCCGTGCGATGAGCGCCGCCAGCAGGAGCAGAGGCGGCAGCAGCCAGATGCCTTCATTGCGCCAGGTGTTGAGTTCGACGTTCGCAATTTTCTCGCTTGCCAGGTTTTCACGCTGATGCTGTTGCAAAGACGCGATGAGCTGTCGCTCGCCGCTCAAGCCCACGTACTCGCCACCGCCCGCGGCGGCGAGGCGTTGCAGCAGGTCGGCAGGCAACTTGGCGAGCAGGGGCCGGCCCTGCTCGTCGCGCGCGAACGAACCGTCGTTGCTGGGCGCCGGTGCACCGCTCGCGGTGCCGATACCAACGACATCGACGGTCGTGCCATGCTCGCGCAGTTCCGCAGCCGACTTGAGGGCATGTGAGGGATCCGAGAAGCCGTCGGTCAGCACGACGATCTGTGCGTCGCGGCTCGCCACGGACTTGAGGAGCTGTCCGGCTTCGTCGAGCGCAGGCGTCAGCAGATCGCCGGGTACCGGCATGATGCCGGGTGCGAGTGGCTTCAGAAGAGCGCGCACGGTTTCGACATCGGACGTGAGCGGCGTAACGGGGTGCGCATCGCCGGCGAACACGATCAACCCCACGCGGGTATCGTGCGCGGCCGAAAGGATGTCGTCGATAACGTAGCGTGCGCGCGTTACGCGATCCGGCGTCACATCTTGCGCGGACATCGACGGCGAAAGATCGAGCAGCACGATCCAATCGTGCGGCGAGCGGAACGCAGGACTTTCCTCGCGTCGCCAGGTGGGGCCCGCGAGGGCCAATGCCGCCAACGTCCACACGGCGGCGAATACCCACCACGGCGCACTGCCGCGCTGGCCGCCTTCCAGCCGCATCGCCGGCAGAAGATCTGAGTCGATCACTTGCGACCAACTCCCATTGCGCGCCCGCCGGAAGGCGAGCCATGCAATCAGCGCCCAGAGCGGCACGAGTACGAGCAGCCACGCGGGATTTAGGAAGTGAAACGACCGGAGCGCATTCAGGTCCATAGCCGCGCTCCGAACAGCATGGCCGACACGCTCAATATGAGTGCCAGGCTGAGTGGCCAGCGGAACCACTCGTCGGCGGGGCGCCACCATTGCTGATGGCCGGCCGTCGGCTCGAGCTTGTCGATCTCGCGATAGACATCGCGCAACGCACTTGCATCGGCGGCACGGAAGTAGCGTCCGCCGGTGATCTGCGCAATCGATCTCAACGTCGGCTCATCGAGGTCCACGTTGCCCATCGATCCGAAGAAACCCTCCTCGCCGCTGGCGCCGACACCGATCGTGTAGATGCGAAGGCCCGCGTGCGCGGCGAGTTTCGCCGCTTCGAGCGGCGGCATCGCGCCAGCGTTGCTCTGACCATCGGTGAGCAGGATCAGCACCGTGCGTCTGGCGGTGTCCTGTTGCGCGCTCTTCGGTGCCGCGCGCAGACGTTTGAGTGCGAGGCCGATGGCATCGCCGATTGCGGTTGCCTGTCCGGCGATACCTACGACTGCATCGTTGAGAAAGCGATGTACGGTCGCAAGATCGGGGCTGATCGGCGCCTGCAGATAGGCCTGCGTGCCGAACAGAATGAGCCCGACTTGATCGCCGCCGCGGCCATCGATGAACCTGCCCGCCACCGACTGCACGACTTCAAGACGCGTTGCGTCGTTTGCCATGTCGCGGGTTTCCATCGAGCCTGAGACGTCCATGGCCAGCATGAGGCGCCGTCCCGTGGTGGGCACTGGCAGCGGATCGCCCAACCATTGCGGCCGCACAGCGGCAGCCACTAGAAGAATCCAGATGAGCGTGAAGAGTACACGCAGGCCGAGGCTTCCGCCGGCTCGGTCCGTACTCGTCGTGCCGAGCGCGGCAACGAACGGAAGGTAGATTGCCGCGCCGCCTGGCTGCGCCGCTCGCCGAAATCGAAAAAGCAGCCAGGGTAACGGCAGCATCAGCGCCATCCAGGGCCATGCGAAATGCATCATGGGCGCGGCCTCGCCCGCCGCAGAAACTGATCGGCCGCGTCGAACCAACCTTCGCGATCGGCCTCGCTGGCCGCGCTGCTCGCATCGCCGAACGCTACGGCCAGAAGGGCGCGGCCAGTGCGACCCACGAACGCTTCGCCGCCGGAATGGACCACGAACTCGAGCCAGGCTTCGCCACTCAGGCGCGCAGTGGCATCGCGGCCAAACACCGCGAGGGCATAGCGGCGCAGCAGATTCTGAATGGCGCGCGCAGCGTCAACCGGTTCCAGACCACGCTCGCGCAAACGACGCAGTTCATTTCTTGCGAAACGACGGCGCCGCGCGGCTGGGCGGCGCCACCAGTAGATTCCAATCCCGAGCAGCACGACGATGAGGATGACGAGTGCCCACCACCCAGGCGCGAGCGGCCACCAGCCCGGCGCCGCCGGTGCGTGTTCGGGCGCGAGCTTGGCGAGCCAGTCGTTGCTCATGCCGCAGTTCTTGACGCTCTGAGCAAATCCTCGAGCGCCTGCTCCACGGGTTGTGTCGTTGCGAACTGAGTGATCGGCAACATGAGGCGCTCTGCGAGCGCTGTCACACGCTGCTCACGCCGTTGCCACGCCGCGAGCCACTGCTCGCGGACATTGCGACCATCGATCGCGCGAATCTTCCCCGGAAAGCCGCCGCGAAACCGGCCTTCGGGCAGACCGGCGCGTTCGAGAGGATCGATGATCCAGAACAGGCGGCACTCGCTGTGCGCGGCGAGGCGCGAGAAAAGGGCGTCGTCGTGTTCGTTCAAGGTAGAGAAATCGCTGAGTGCGAGTACGAGACTGCCGGGATGCACAAGCGGCCCGAGGGTTTCGAGCGACGAGTGCAAGGCGTGCGGTGGCGGTGGAGCCGGCGAGGTGGGCTGCAGCTCGATCAAGGCATTTAGCACGGGCAGCACGCCCGCTTCGCGCGAGCGGGGCGCAATGCAGCGAGTGACAGTCCCATTTGTGATTGCCGCGCCGATGCGATCGCCGCTATGCGCAGCGACCCAGGCGAGGAGTGCTGCGGCACGGACGGCGACCGTCGATTTGAGCTGCACCCGGCTGCCGAAATACATCGTGGGGTTGAGGTCGACGAGCAACCAGACTGGACGCTCACGCTCTTCGCGATACAGCTTGGTGTGCGGTCGGCCGCGCCGCGCGGTGACTCGCCAATCGATGCTGCGCGGATCGTCGCCGGGAACGTACTGACGCACTTCCTCGAATTCGAGTCCACGGCCACGATGCGAGCTGCGGTGACTGCCGAGGAGCAGAGCGCGAGCGGGTCCTCGCGAATGTAACGTCAGGCGATGTGCCGCGCCGCGCAGGACCAGAAGGTCGTTGAGATCGGCGAGTTTCACGGCGCGGGAACCTTGCGGAGCAACTCCTCGACACAGGCTTGCGCCGTGAGTCCGCGAGCCTGTGCGCCGTAGTCGAGCAGCAGGCGGTGACGCAACGCGTCCGGCGCGATGCGCTGGACGTCTTCCGGGCTCACGAAATCGCGGCCGTCGAGCCAGGCGAGTGCAAGCGCGCCGCGCTCCATCGAGATCGCCGCGCGCGGACTCACGCCCCAGCGCAGCCATTGCTTGAGGTCGGTACTGTAGGGCTCCGGTCGGCGCGTCGCATCGACGAGTGCGGCGATGTACTCGGCGACGGAATCCGAGAGCGTGATCGCCAGTACTTCGCGTCGCGCTGCGAAGATCAGTTCCTGCGTAAGGCGCTGTGCCGGTTGTTCGAGTTCACGCTGGGCGATGGCTTCGCGGCGCGCAAGCGACATGATCTTGAGCGTAGTGGCGCGATCCGGATAGTCGACGGAAACATGCAGCATGAAGCGGTCGATCTGTGCTTCGGGCAGTGGAAAGGTGCCTTCCTGCTCGATGGGATTCTGGGTCGCCATCACGAGGAACAGGCGCGGCAGGCTATAGGTGGCGCTGCCCACGCTGATCTGCCGCTCCGCCATGGCCTCGAGCAGGGCAGACTGCACCTTGGCCGGCGCGCGATTGATTTCGTCGGCGAGAATCAGGTTGTGAAACAGCGGGCCGCGCTGAAATCGAAACGTGCCCTCCTCAGGCCGGTAGATTTCCGAGCCGGTGAGATCGGCAGGCAGCATGTCAGGCGTGAATTGCACGCGCTGAAAATCGCCTTCGATGGCGTGGGCGAGCGCCTTTACCGCGCGGGTCTTCGCGAGACCCGGCGGACCTTCGACGAGCAGATGCCCGTCCGCGAGCAGCGTCACCAGCAACCGCTCGACTAGAAGTTCCTGGCCGATGATCTGCTGACTGAGATAGTTGCGTAGCTCCATGAATTGAGCCCGCGCGCTCGAATCGTGTACGAAAGCCGCAGTTCCCAGCTTGCTGACGGTTGCATCCATCGTTACGAATCCTCCATTTTGCGCCGCTTTAGCTCACTATTGTGCCGATTGGCTCATCTCGGCGCGCAACTGATTGACCGGCCGGCCGGCGCGGGAGTTCCAACGTGAAGAATTTTTTGGAATCTGTGCCAACGTGGCTGCGACGGCCGCTGGGAGCGTGTGAGGGCTCCGGGGCGGTCACGCACAGTAAAGGATTCCCGACCGGTCACTTTTCCGGTCATCGCACGTCGGGCCGGCGCTCCGGTAGTTGGATCAGCTGGCTGGGATCGCTGCCGGGCGACGGGGCGGCTGCTCGGCGACATAGACGCTCCCCCATGACTACGCTCCCCCATGACTACGCTCCCCAATGGCGGTAGTCGTCAAGGTGCCTCTGCTGGCCGGCGTCGAGGGGTCTACCCTTACTCTATGTCTGTAGCATCGAAGAACCAATCCTTCTGTTCCTCGTTTACGTCACACAATCTGCCCCTTTGGCTCTTTCTTCTTGGTTCTCTCCCAGTGTCGAGGGACTCAGGCGCATACCTGCGTCGTCGATAGGGTTTCGATCTGCGATTCGTTAGAAGCGCTCAATATCTCTCCACCCTGCTTTCTCACGAATACCTGGAGCCAGGCGCGCGCAAAGCGCAGCGTGCGGGTCACGCTCGCCTCGGACGCTCTGAACATCGGTCCCAGTTCCGCTGCGTCCACCCCGAAGTACCAATGCAGCTGGATCATCTCCGCCGCATCGTTATTCTGCTCAGCCAGTGCAGTCAGCGCCCGGTCCACATCGAGAATGTCGATCGGAGTCTGTTCTTGAATCAATGGCATTTGCAGTAACCGCTCCAGTTCCTCTGGATCCGGACGTTCGCGCTTATTACGCGCCTTGGCCCTGGCGTGATCGATCAGCACACGGCGCATCGCTTGAGCGAGCAATCTAAAACAATGTGCACGATCGTGAATTTGGTGATCGATGCCGGCGAGACGCAGATAGGCTTCGTTCACCACCGCAGTGGGCTGTAAGGTGTGACCGGGCCTCTCGGCCCGGATCATGGCGCGTCCGATGCGACGCAACTCCTCATAGACCTCGGGAACCATCTGCGAAAAAGTCGGTGCAGCTTTCGGTGCGTGCCGCAGCGTATCGGCGACGCGTTCAGCGAGAGAAATTTCAAGTCGATGGATGCAGTCGGAGGGGATGACGGGATCTTTGATCGAGGTCAGTGCTGCATCAGCAATCATAAGAGTCCTGCTTGTTCCGACGATTTTCTCCGAAGCTGATTTCAGTGTATCGCCAGATTTGCAGCGCCAGGACCAAGGGCTGGAAATATTCTTGTTCTGTTAAAGCGAAAAGCCACGCCAC
>JAIBJL010000375.1 GCA_020029545.1 Gammaproteobacteria bacterium | reverse complement strand
CCGGCATACTCGGAGGCATCGCGGAGCAGTTCCTGATCCTTGGCGTAACAGCACTTCTTGTACTTCTTGCCGCTGCCGCAGTGACACGGGTCGTTTCGCCCGAGTTTGGGGATCGGCCGACGTACGGTGTAGTAACCGCCAACACCGCTCTGCGCTGTGTGCTCGGGGAGCAGCTTGGAGAGTGGGAGCTCGCTCCAGCGGAAGGTTCGTGTCTCGCCGGGATTCGTTCCTTCGTCTAGAATCCGAAGGGACTGGGCGAGCAGGAACTGGAGATCTGGCGCGTGCGCGGCGTGCTCGAGCTTCCAGAGGGCTTTGCGGATCGGTTGCGGGTCCAGGCCGAATTTTGCGGTCAGCTCGGCAGCCAGCCGGGCGGCGAAGCATTTTCGTTCAAGCGACAAGGCCTCTGCGGCGGCGGCCTCCAGCAGGGGCTCAATCGCGCGTTCATCCTGCAACGCGAAGCAGGGGAGCGGATCGGTTATGTTCTCGCACACCCCGAGGCATCGGCATAGAACAATCGGGTCGAGCTTGACACCGTTCACCGCGCATACCTGCAGCAGACGGCTCAGCGCCCGGTCTTCGCCGTCTTCCACAAGCGCCTGGAGAAGCGACTCGATCTGCCCGGTGGCAAGACTGCCAAGTTGACCCGCGAGCGCGCCAATATCGCTCATGCACGCGTTGGCGGAGCGTATGGCCTCCAGATACTCCGCGGGAATTTGAGAAGTCATCAGGGCACCTGCATCGCGGAGGATCGGAACGGCGGCATGGGCGACCATGCGCGGTTTGACTTCGAACAAAGTAATGTCATGATTGGCGCCGTAATCTCGTACCCGTTCAAGGAGACCCGACGTGGCGAAGAAGTCCCCAACAGTTCACAACCCCAGCGAACTGCGCAAGGCCTCTGGCATGAACCAGACGGAATTCTGGAAGAGATTCGGCGTCACGCAAAGCGCCGGAAGCCGCTACGAAAGCGGCCGGAGCCTGCCGAGGCCGCTGAAGTTGCTCATGCAGGCACAGATAGACGGGGCATTCGATGAGGCGACGCTTGCCAGGCTGTTGAAGAAGGTGACATCGGCGAAGTAGGTTAGTCGCGATCGACAACGTCGCGCAGCAACTTGCCGGGTTTGAAGTGCGGCGCCGTTTTGGCCGGAACCGCAACGGCTTCGCCCGTCTTCGGATTCCGGCCCGTTCTTGGTGGTTTGGTCGTTACCGAGAAGCTGCCAAAGTCCCGAACTTCCACACGATCACCCTCGGCCAGCCTGGCAGTCATCGCACGCAGGATCTGTTCGACGGCCGCATCCGCATCGGCTCGCGTGAGATCGGAGAATTGAGCCGCCAGGCGACCCACGAGTTCAGACTTTACCATGGCCGTCATGGTACCATTTCAGATACTGGCAATAACAACAGTATTTCGATGCCGCAAAGTGCCGCGCCCTGGACGATTCATGCCAATCGTTTCGGCTTCGACAATGCAATTGTCGAAGCCGAGCGACGCGTTTCTGCGACAAGCCCTTTGCGTCCAGGATCGGCCGCTGACGGCCGTGGCAGCGACGATACGGGCTGTGCGCGAACGAATGACAACAACTGCCGGAAGACGATGATCGAGACCCTTTCGCGTGTCGGGTAATCGAGCACATCCGATGATCGATAACAACCGAGTCGCCTCGCCTCTGGCGAGCGACCCCGTGGTCCCCGCGCAGGCGCCGGCTCCGACCTATCTCGAAACCCTCAATCCGGCCCAGCAAGAGGCCGTGCGCCACGGCGAGAACGACGACGTTGCGCCGCCGCTGCTGATCATCGCCGGGGCCGGAACCGGCAAGACCAACACCTTGGCCCACCGCGTCGCTCACCTGATCGCAAAGGGGGGCGATCCCGGACGAGTCCTGCTGCTCACCTTCTCCCGTCGCGCGGCCGAAGAAATGACCCGTCGGGCGAATCGGATTCTGGCCCAGCTCACCTCGAAATCGCGTCATTCCGCGGGTTCGATGGCGGGTCTGCCCTGGTCGGGGACATTCCATAGTGTCGGGGCCAGGCTGCTCAGAGAGTATGCCCCGTCGATAGGATTGAGCCCCGGGTTTTCGCTTCACGATCGGGCAGACTCCGCGGATCTCATGAATCTGGTCCGCCACGAGTTGGGCATGTCGACCAAGGCCAAGCGCTTTCCGCTCAAGGGAACCTGTCTGGGCATCTACTCGGCGGTGGTCAACACCCGTAGCAGCGTCGCCGAGGTTCTGCATTCGAGCTTTCCCTGGTGCGCAGACTGGGAGACCGAACTCAAGCACCTGTTCCTTGGCTACGTCGAGGCCAAGCAATCCCAGCAAGTGCTCGACTACGACGATCTGCTGCTCTACTGGACGCAGATGGCCACGGTACCGGCACTCGCCCGGGAGCTTCGCGAACGCTTCGACCATGTCCTCGTCGATGAATACCAGGACACCAACCGGCTGCAGGCGGAAATCCTCCTCGCCCTGAAACCCGATGGACGCGGACTGACCGTGGTAGGCGATGATGCGCAGTCGATCTACGCGTTTCGCGGGGCGACGGTACGCAACATCCTGGATTTCCCCAAACTGTTCGATCCGCCAGCCCGACAGGTGACCCTCGAACGAAACTACCGTTCGACTCAAGCGATTCTCGCCGCGGCCAACGGCATGATCGGCCTGGCCGGCGAAGGCTTTGCCAAGGCACTCTGGACGGAACGTGTGTCGTCACGCTTACCGCTGCTGGTGGCCGTCAAGGATGACGCCGATCAGGCGGGTTACGTCGCCGAGCAGACCCTCGCCCGGCGCGAGGCTGGGGTGAAGCTCAAACATCAGGCGGTGCTATTTCGTGCCTCGCACCATAGCGCCCGACTCGAAGTCGAACTGACCCGGCGCCAGATCCCGTTCGTGAAGTTCGGCGGGCTCAAATTCCTCGAGGCCGCGCACGTGAAGGATGTGCTGGCACTGATGCGCTGGTCGCAAAACCTTCGTGATCGGGTGCCAGGCTTTCGCACCCTCCAGCTGCTGCCCGGCATCGGTCCGAAGACCGCTGGCCGGATTCTCGAGAACCTTGCCGCGCCACCGGGTTGCGCGCTGCTAAGCGAACAACCGACACCGGAAGGCGCCCGCGAAAACTGGCAAGACTTCGCCTCATTGGTGGAATCACTCGGCCGGCCCGCTGCACCCTGGCCGGCGTCCTTCGAGATGGCGTGTCGCTGGTACGAAGGTCAACTCGACCGCCTCTTCGAGGACGCGCAGCAACGACAGATCGACATCGACCAACTCTCGCGGATGGCAGCAACCTATCCGAGCCGCGAGCGCTTTCTCACCGACCTCACCCTGGATCCACCCGAGGCAACCAGCGCGGAGGCGGGCGTGCCGCTGCTTGACGAGGACTATCTGATCCTGTCGACTATCCATTCTGCCAAAGGCCAGGAGTGGAAGGCGGTGACAATCCTCGACGTCGTCGACGGCTGCATTCCCTCGGACATGGCGACCGGAACCACGGCAGAGATCGACGAGGAGCGCCGGCTTCTTTACGTCGCGATGACGCGGGCCAAGGACGAACTGGACCTGATGGTGCCCCAGCGCTTCTACGTAACGCACCAGTCGGGATTCGGGGATCGCCATGTATATGCGAACCGTACCCGTTTCATTCCGAACTCCCTGCTGTCGTTCTTTGCACAGCAATCCTGGCCGGCGCCGATGCCGGCGTTGCAGGGCAACGCCGAGTCCCGACGTGAGGCGGTCGACTTGGCTGCACGCATGCGGGCAATGTGGCAGTAGTGTTGTTGCAGTCGATCGACTCCAACTTCGGATTGGGTCAGCTCAGGCTCAATTCGGAGGAGAACGTCGCTTCGCCACGAGCGACCCAATTGGACGACGGACTGGTTCGGGTCGACTGACGCAGAGAAGACGCGTACGTCATAAGCAAGTCGGCTTGGCGAACCCGAACGGGTCTTGGGGAGACGAAGGGCAGCACTACGCAGCATTTCGGCCGTTGGCGGTGTTCTCCAGCACGCGCTCTGACGGGCCGGAGACGGCCATGACCGGTCGTTCGAGGTGCCGCCGAAAATTCAATCGCTGAATCCCGATAGATGGCCGGTTTACGGCGAGCAAATTGAAACCCGCTCTGCCTCGACTCGGCCATCTCCGGACATTCGCTGATCGCTGAAATCGGTGAAATGAACGTCAGCAGTGCAATGGATAGCCGACTCTCGCAGAAACTTGCTGAACGTTAGCCTCGGACGGGCAAGACTACGAGAGGTGCGGTAGAGACAAGCGCTTTGGCCAGTCGCCGCTAGGCTGAGATGGGCTTGAATCCACGCCCGCCATCTGGCATAGTGTAATGTGTCATGTGGCAGATTCTTGATAGGAGTAGCAGATGAGCGCGATGGTCGAGTGCAGCGACGCACCTGCGTATACGCGTCGCGTGGCAGAAATGCTCGGCGTAGGCAGGAGTTTCAGGCGCGGCATGGGCTCGGCAGTGGCGGTGCACGAAGTCCTTCATGCCGGGCTACCGCGTCGTGCGTTGCTCAAGGCAATGCACTCGGGCGGCATCCCTGTGCCGGAGCTGTTGCCGGTGTTCGGCATCAGCACACGCACCTATATGCGCCTTAAGACCGAGCCCGACAAGCTGCTTGACGCTGAACAAAGCGGCCGCGTTTGGCAGTTCGCGGAGTTGCTAGCGAAAGCGGAGGATGTGTTTGGTTCCAATGAGCGCGCCGTCGACTGGATGCTCAGACCCGCGATGGCGCTCGAGAACCGCCGGCCGATTGAGCTGCTTACCACCCCGGTGGGTGCCCACTTGGTAGACGACGTCATCGAGCGCATGCGCTATGGCGTGTATCAATGACTCCCCTGCCGGGCCACGCCGGTCCCGCCCTGTTCTGGCGGCTGGACGACAAGCGGTACGCAAAGACGTGGGACAGCGGTGAAGGCGCGCGCTTGAAGGGCGGCCGCTGGAGTCCGGTGGGCGTGCCGGCCGTCTACTGCTCGCTCGACCCGGCCACCGCCATCCTTGAACTCGCCGTTCACAAGGGGTTCGACTCCCTAAACGCCGTTGCGCACGTGCTAACAGCCGCGGCCCTGGCAATCCCTTG
>JAIBJL010000374.1 GCA_020029545.1 Gammaproteobacteria bacterium | reverse complement strand
GCCGGTGTGTTTCTGCGCCCCGCAGGCACGCAGGAACATCATTGTCTGTTCCTGCTCCAGAGCTTCAACCCGCATATGGTGGGCATGAATCACTTCACCTACCACTTGGGCAGCGCCGACGAAGTGCTGCAGGCCGGATGGCGCTTTCAGCAGCGAGGATACAAGTCCTTCTGGGGCCCGGGCCGGCACATCTTCGGCTCGAATCACTTCTGGTATTTCAACAGTCCGTTCGGCGGCATGATCGAATACGATGCCGACATGGATCTGCATGACGACTCGTGGCAGCCGCGCGCGTTGCCCATGTCGAAGGACTCTTCGCAGGTCTACCTGTTCGAGGGCCGCGACAAGTGGTTCCCGGCCGGCTGAAACCTAGGCCGGCGGCTGTGTTGGACAACGACACCGAGCAGGTCCTGTGCCGGCTCGATGACATTCCCGACGGTCACGCCAAGGGATTCCTGCGCGAGCACAATGACGACCGCGTGTTCGTCGTGCGCCGCGGCGGTGAAGTGTTCGCCTATCTCAACAGCTGCCCACACAACTGGCGCCCGCTCGAGTATCGGCACGATCAGTTTCTTGCACCGCGAGGCGATCACATTGTCTGTTACGCGCACGGGGCGCGCTTTCGCATCGAGGACGGCTTCTGTTTTCTCGGCCCCTGTACCGGCGAGCGGCTGATCGGCATTCCGGTGCGCATCGACAACGGCAGCGTCGTCATTCCCAAGACATTACCGACGCCGGCTGCTCCCGCTTAACGGGCGCAGAGTTAAGAAAGAAGGTAACCATGAGTACTATCAGCAAAGTTCTGATCGTGGGCGGGGGTATCGGTGGCATGACGGCAGCCATTTGCCTGCGCAAGGCAGGCGTTGCCGTCGATCTTGTAGAAATAGATGCGCAGTGGCGAGCGCTCGGCGCGGGCGTCAGCATCCACGGTGCCGCACTTCGCGCATTCGCGAGCGTGGGCATGGGCGTGCTGGAACGGATCAAGCAGGAGGGCCGCTTCGGCGGCGCATTGACTCTGCGCAAGCCCGACGGCGAGGTGCTCTTCACCGGCCCCACGCAATCGCCCTTCGGCCCGGACATTCCCGGCTCTGCCGGCATCCTGCGCCCCGTCCTGCATAAGATCCTGTCGGAAGCGACGCGGGCCAGCGGCGTCAGTATCAAACTGGCCGCGACAGTCGCTTCGTTACGGCAAACCGCGACCGGCGTCGAGGTCGACTTCATGGACGGCACAACCGCCTCCTACGATCTGGTGGTGGGCGCCGACGGCCTGCATTCCAAGATTCGCGAAATGACTTTTCCGGATGCAATCAAGCCACGCTTCACCGGCCAGGGCTGCTGGCGAGCGCTCGTGCCGCGTCCCGACGAGGTGCAAGGCACCCGAATGTATTTCGGCCGGCAGAAAGCCGGCGTCAATCCCGTCTCGGAGCAACAGATGTACTTATTCCTGTTGCACAACGTGGGAGAGAACCGCCGGATGCCGCCTGAAGAATGGCCCACGCTGCTGAAGCAGGAGCTGGTCGAATATACCGACCCGGTCATCTCCACCGTGCGTGAGGGTTTGAACGAAACATCATCGATCAACTATCGACCACTCGAAACTCTGTTGCTGCCGAGCCCCTGGTATCGCGGCCGCGTGCTGCTCATCGGCGATGCGGCGCACGCCACGACGCCGCACAACGCCTATGGTGCGGGCCTCGCGGTGGAGGACGGCATCGTGCTGGCGGATTTGATCGCGTCCGGCCTGTCCGCAGATCAGGTGCTACAGCAGTTCATGGAGCGGCGCTTCGAACGCTGCCGTATCACGGTGGAAATGTCGGTGGCCCTGGGCGATCTGGAGCAACGCGGCGCGTCCCGCGAAGAGCAGATGCAAGGAGTGGCCAGCTTCATGCAAATGATCGTACGACCGATTTGACTGCGGCATGCGCGCAGACGCGTGTGCCATGGTAGCGGGAAAAAGCGGCGGCGCGTGTAGACGGAGGATGTGAGGCCGAACTCGGTGTCGTTGGCGATGCGAACGGCCGCGTCATCATCGTAACGTCGGCACGGTCGTGACGGGGCCGAAGCTGTCAGGATTTACGCCTTGACGCAGCGAATGTAATGGATTACATTTTTTCATCATGCAAGCTTCGCGCATCCTCAGCCTGTCGGCTGACCAGCCGGGTCCATTGCCGACCAGGTCCTTTGCCGATGATAAATGAAGCATTGAGAGGGGGACGGTGAGTATGTTGAGCGAAGCCGTGGACACGTCAACAGCGGATAGATCGCCCGGCCGCTCCCCGGGCACGGCGCAGGGATTGGTGCTCGTGATCGTCCCGCTGTTTTCAATGCTGGGAGCCGTGCTGATCGCGCCGCTTCTGCCCAGCATCCAGGCCACCTTCCATGACACGCCGTATGTCGACGTCCTGGTGCCTTTGCTCCTCACCACGCCGGCGCTGTGCCTGGCGTTGCTCTCGCCCGTGGCGGGCGCGCTCAGCGGACGGATCGGGCCGCTGCGCATGTTGATCGGATCGCTCGTCCTGTACGCGGCCGCGGGGACCGCGCCCATGTACCTGGCCTCGCTCGAAGCGATCTTCGTGAGCCGCCTGCTGGTAGGCGTTGCTGAAGCCGCGATGGTGACCGCTGGGACAACGCTGCTGTCGCACTACTTTTCCGGGGACGATCGGCAGAAGTGGTTCGCGTATCAGAGCGCTACGCTGCCGCTGCTGGGCGCTGCGTTGATATGGGCGACCGGGATGCTCGGCAACCTCAGCTGGCGGGCGACGTTCATCATGTATGCGAGCAGCCTGCTGACTGCACTGGCCGCCGCGTACTACCTCTTCGAGGTGCCACGCGCGACCACCTCCTCCCGCTTGTCACGATTTCCGCCGTTGCGCCCGCTGCTGTTGATCATGGGCATTGCCATTCCAGGCTCCATTGCGTTCTACGTGGCTCCAGTCGAACTCGCCTATCTGCTGCAGCAGCGCGGATTTACGCAACCCAGCACCGCGGCCAGTATCACCGCGTTGGGACTGATCCTCTCCCCGGGGGGCGCGTTGATCTCCCGAAAACTCACTCGCCTGTCAGTCGGCGTGGTGCTGTCCATCGCAATGGGCGCGATGGGATTGGGGTTGATCGGAATGGCGTTGAGTACTCATCTCGCAATGATGGCCGCCTGCATGGCTCTGCAGCAGATGGGCGGGGGTCTCATGGTGGTCACGGGCCTGACCTACACGACCAGTCTGGCCCAGCCGCACGAGCGCGGCGTCTACTCGGGAGCGTGGTGGTTCGTCTACATGCTCGCGCAGTTCTCAACCCCCTTGCTGATGTCTGCCCTCACCGAGTTGGCCGGCGGTCGAATTGCGGCAGTCATTGCCGCAGGGATAGTGATCGCTGGCACCTGCGCGTGGCTGCTGGCCGCGCGTGCGCTACGACGTGCGGTGGTCGAGTTGGACCCGCGAGCGATCAGTCATTGAGCTTGGAACATGGCAGCTTCATCAGGTCATGATTCACCGTTACTCCGCGAAGTACGCCATAACCTATGACGACGCAGCCCTCTGCAGCGGTGAGGTCAGGCATGCCGCACTCGATTGATAGGCGGCGACTACGCGCGGGCATCGTTGGTGGCGGCCGTGGTGCGTTCATCGGCAGCGTGCATCGCATCGCCGCGGAGCTTGACGGTCAGGCCTTGGTCGTGGCGGGTGCCATGTCGGCAGATGCGGCCCGCGCGGCCGAAAGCGCGGCAGCCTGGTTTCTCGACCGTTCCTATGATTCCTACGAGGCCATGGCGCGAGCGGAACAAGCGCGCGCCGACGGTATCGATTTCGTGATCGTCGCGACGCCGAATCATCTGCACTATCCCGTGGCCCGGGCGTTCCTTTCGGCCGGCATTCACGTCGTGTGCGACAAGCCGCTCGCGCTCACGGTGCAAGAAGGTGAAGCCCTCGCCAAGCTCGTCGAGCACACCGGCCGCATCTTCGCCCTGACCCACAACTACACCGGCTATCCGGCGGCGCGCGAAGCGCGCGAACGGGTGCGCCACGGCGAACTCGGCGAGATCCGCAAGGTATTGGTCGAATATCAGCAGGATTGGCTGATGCAGCCGCTGGAGCGCATGGGCAGCAAGCAGGCCGAATGGCGCACCGATCCGGCACGCGCCGGCGCAGGCGGTTGCGTCGGTGACATCGGCACGCACGCGCAGAATCTGCTCGAATTCATCTCGGGAACGCACATCGAATCGCTGTGCGCGGACCTGTCCGTGCACGTCGAAGGACGCCGGCTCGACGATGACGCGAACATTCTGTTGCGCCTCGACAATGGCGCCAAGGGCACCCTGCTCTGCTCGCAAATCGCGTGCGGCGAGGAGAACGATCTGCGTATTCGCCTCTACGGCACGAAGGCGGGGCTCGAATGGCACCAGCAGGAGCCCAACACGCTGATCTTGAAGCCGGCCGGTGAACCCTGGCGCCGGTTGAGATGCGGCCAGGCGTATCTGTCCGAGGCGGCGCGGGCCGCGTCACGTACACCCGCGGGACATCCGGAAGGCTACCTGGAAGCGTTCGCGACCCTGTACCGCGACGTAATCGCCGACATCAGGCGCGTGGCACGTAGCGAAGCGCCTCTGGGCTCGTACCCTGATGTGCACGACGGGCTGCGCGGCCTGCGCTTCATCACCGCGGCGGTAGAAAGCTCTCGACGCGGCGCGCAGTGGGTATCGCTATAGGTGCCGGGGCCGAGAGCACTCGAAGCAGGCGATGCGCTTGTCCGCGTCGAGCACTCGCGGATCCAAGTAAGATGCGCCCCGCCGGGGCGTATCAATCCTCAGCACCGTCATCGTGCACAGTGGCGGATTCCTCAGCGCCTGAATCTGCAGGTCTTAGCGCATAGCTCGCCGCCTGAGCGGGCAACGACCGTAGGTCGCGCCTTCAGCAGGCGGCAAGCATCAGCCCCTAGTACCGGTACTCGACTTGAACACCATAGGTTCGTGGCCGGATGACCACGTTAGTTTGACCGGACGGTACATTGGGGTCCGGTTGAATGCCTTCCTCATTCGTCGCATTGTCGAGGAACAGCGTGGCGTTCCAATGTTCGGCAGCCTCGATCCCGAAGCTGACGCGT
>JAIBJL010000081.1 GCA_020029545.1 Gammaproteobacteria bacterium | reverse complement strand
GGCACGATGCTATCATTGCTATCAATGGCAAACAAGCAAACCTACCCGCGATCAATACCGTTGGATCTCGTCGAGCCACGCGCGGTCGGCGGCCGCATCAGCCGAGTTCTTCAAGGAGGGCGACGCAACAAGCGCTCCTGCTGGTGGCGATCCACCCAAATTCAACTCCACCGTGTCGTGATCGCTAACGCATGGCGCAATGATTGTTCAGTTCACCCCGCCGTGACTAAACGATCAAGGCTCACCCTTCAGCGCCGGAAACGCCGCCGGCGGCTTGCGATGGTGTGTCGCTGCTTCGTAGGCCGAGGCCACTTTCAGTACCACCGGCTCGTCGCCCGGCCCTGCCCAATATTCAATGCTGAACGGGATCGGGTTCGACATCTTCGATTCGACCGTGCCGGCCTTTGTGGTGTAGCTCTTCTTGTCGTCGCTCAGCACGAATTGCGATCCGTATTCGACTTGGTTGAAGCCTGCGGGCGTGATGATTTCCGGCACGCCAAGTAAATCGGTGATGGCGAAGCCGCTCGCACCGCGGCCGGCAGCGGCAGGTTCCTGGGCTGCGCCGATCTTGCCTGGCGGTATGGTGAGGTTGGGCTGCACAAACACATCGATATGGTTTTCACGCATGACCTTCAACATTGCGTAGCGGAACAGCGTGTGCATCTTGACGCGATCGATGCCCTTGGTGGCACGCGTGTCCTGCAGGTTAGCCGCCGCGAAGTTCTGCGCACCCACTGCCTGGGTTTCGCTGCGCCACTTGGAGTTCGCCGCGTAGGCAGCCATGTCGGTGATGCGCGTGTCGCCACGCAAGGTCAAATACCTCGCGGCCATGAATGCATTGCGGCCGCCGTCGTCGAGGCCGCTGAGGATGCGTCGGATATTCAACTTCGGCGAGAGCGGTGCCTGGTGCAGCGACAGCTTGACCAGATAATCCCGCGACGTTACGTCGTAGCCGGGCACCGCGAACTCGAGTTCATCCTTGTCGGTTTTCTGAAAAAAATATTCCGGCGCACCGATCGGCAGGACTTCGGAGAACGCGTCGGCGAAGGTGTACTTCATGTTGGACACGCCTGGATCGTCCGGATACTGCGGATCGACCGATTCGACCAACTCTGCGCCGAGACGGTCGCGCAATATCGTCTTGAATTCTTTGTCGACCAGGTCGCTGACCGCAGCGTCGTTCGATGAATGTTTCACCATGAATTCACGGACGATGCCAACCCGCAGACCTTTCAGCGGTTGGTCGCCAACCTGCTTGTCGGAGACGATGTGGGTTGCATACGGATCATTGGCCGCAAGCGCGCGCGGCTGTGCAGTGAAGAAGTCACGGCTGTCGAAGTAGCCTTCTTTCGGATCCTTCATCGCATCGATGACGCGTGCTGCGTCGCCGAGCGTGCGGCACAATACACCGGGACGGTGATTGATGAAGTCAGCGGTCACGCTGCCGAATTCGGAAGTGAGACCCTTGGTAGTGACGAAGCTCGAAACCGAGTTGTCGTTGGCCGGGATGCGGCACGAACCGCCGGTGGTTTCGCAGATCGAACAGGTCGCGAGGTTTGCAGCCACCGACGAGCCAGCACCGCCGCTACTGCCGCCAGGCGTACGTTCGGTGTCGTAGGCATTGCAACTCGTGCCGCCCCAGGTGGCGCGAACGATGTTGCCGCCGACGAACGCGGTCTTCGCCTTGACCGGATCAGCCATGTTGAAGCTGGCTTCGGAGGCAATCGTGACCCCGGAGATGATCGCGCCTTTCGCACGCAGCTGGCTGACTACCGTCATATCTCGCGGCGCGGCGTCCATGGCGTAGTTGACATCGTTACCGGTGGTGGAACGCATGTCCGTCACGTCGTACCAATTCTTCACGGTGATGACGGCGCAGTACATCGGCATCTTGGCGAGATCAGGATTCCTGCCGTACTGCGCGTCGAGCTCGGCGGCGCGTTCCAATGCATCAGGTTGCTGTCTGAATTTTTCGCAACCTGCGGGCGCGCCGGCAGGAAGCGGCGTTCCCGGTGGTGCATCGAACTTGCCCTTACACGTGACCGAGCGTTCGCCGCGAATGTTCAGGGTTTCGAACGCGTTGAGTTGTCCGGCATTCGGGACACCGGCCACCATGCCGTACTGCTGTTTGACGCTGGGATCCGACGCGGTCGCCTCCATTTTGCCGAACTCCAGCGGCAGACCGGCGTACTGGTCCAAGCTCGGCAGCAAGCCCGACACGGCGGTGGTCTTGGTCGGGAACCTGAGCGGTGCGCCTGTCCGAACGGCGCCGCTCGCGGCGGGAATCGACGCGCCTTTGGCAGTAACCAGCTGCGTGCAGATGCCGTTGTACGCCTTGACGCGCGCCATGTATGCCTGCACCAGGCCCTTACAGGTAATCTCACCGCTCTTGATGGCCTCGTGAATGTCGTCGATCGTCGCTTCCTGCAGATGGAACTTGCCGGCGGCCATCACCGTGTCGGGGACCATAACGCCCACCGCAGCGGCCGCGGCGAGCGCTGCAAACATCAGGTGACGCATGCTTGAAACGATGGGCAATGAGCTGTACGTGTTGCGCATGAAGCGCGCCCCATGGGTTGAAGGTGGCGGACCTGCACGAGGACGCATCGCTCGGCCCTCACCCCACCCTTTGCGGCTGGTTCACGCGATTATTATTGACTTAAAGGAAGTGGGTGCCCGCTTCGACTGAAGTTGCCGGGCCAGAAAAAAGTTGGCGGGTCCGGTAGCCACTCGGGCCTTGATAGTGCTCTTGGTCTCTTGGCAGACACCTTCGGAGGACTCATTTGACCGCTGAATCGAAGCAGGCGCTCGTTGCAGGGCTGGTTGCGAGCCACGGTGGGCAGCTGCGGCGCTTTCTCGTCAGCCGCGTTCGCAACTCAGACGATATCCCGGACATCATCCAGGAGGCGTTCCTGCGCCTGCTGCGCGTACCCGACCACGAAGTGATCCGCTCACCCGAGGCATATCTCTTCACGGTTGCGCGGCACGTTGCGCAACAGCACGCCCTGCGCCAGTCGACTGCCTCGCAGTCGGCCGAGCTTCAGCACCTGCTTACTGCACCCGACGCAGCACCCGATCCCGCGCTGGAGGTCAGCGCCCAACAAAGTCTTCAGGAACTCGAACAGGTGCTCCGGCGACTGTCGCCCAAGGCGCGCGCCACATTCCTCTGGCATCGTCGCGACGGCCTCACGCTCGAGGAGATCGGCGAGCGCCTGGGTCTTTCGCGGGCGATGGCCAAGAAGCACCTGGCCAGGGCGCTGCTTGAATTCCGCAAACTGCTGGTCGAGATGGAATAGGGAAACTCCAGGCTCCATGAACACACAGATCTATTTGGAAGCTTCCGAGTGGCTGGTCGAATTCCGGACCGGCGACGCCGGGCCCGAAGACCGCCGGGCATTTGCTCGCTGGCTGCGCACGTCGCCTGAGCATGTGCGGGCTTATCTTGAGTTTGCCGCCATCTGGAATGAAGGCAACGCCCTCGATGCGGGGCGAAAATTCGACGATGAAACGCTGGTTCGAGCTGCGCTCGCAGAGGGCAATGTACTTTCCCTGGATCAGGCCGCGACGGCGCCTCGCCCGCAGGTATCGGCGCCATGGGTTCCGGGAACACGGCTCTTCGCCATCGCCGCCACCTTCCTCGTTGCCGTTATCGGAGCCAGTGTCTGGCTGTGGGTCCAGCGAGGTCTTTATGCCACCGAGACCGGCGAGCAACGTTCCATCGCTCTGGCCGACGGCTCTCATATCGAACTGAACGCCCGTAGCACAATCCGCATTCGTCTCACGGACACCGAACGGCGAATCGATCTGCTTGACGGCCAGGCGTACTTTCATGTCGCCAAGGACAAGACCCGACCGTTCATCGTCACCAGCGCCAGCGCACGCGTGCGCGCCGTCGGCACCCAATTCGATGTGTATAGAAAAAGGAACGGAACCACTGTCAGCGTCGTGGAAGGCACCGTGGCCGTTTTGTCGAATACTCAGCTTCGGGACAGCCCCGTGCCCGAACCCTCCGACCCCGGCATGCCGCACAACGCCTCCGGCACGCGGGGAAAGGAGCGCGAGTTCCTTCTGATAGCGGGCAAGCAAGCCATCATCACGGCACAGATCACCGACCTGCCCGAGAAACCCGACGTCGCCGCCGCCACTGCCTGGACACAGAAACGTCTCGTCTTCCAATCCGCGCCGCTCATTGACGTCGCCGAAGAATTCAATCGCTACAATCCGCGCCGGCTGGTCATTCAAAGCCCGGTACTCTACGACTTCCACATCACCGGTATCTTTTCGTCCACCGACCCCGCGGCACTGCTGCGCTTCCTCAAAACGCGGCCCGGGATCGTCATCACCGAACGAGAGGACGCGATTCTGGTCGCACACAAACCCTAGGAAAACCATATCTGCGATAGGAAAAAATCTCGCCACCGGTAGCCACTCGCAATTCCCAACGCTCTTATTCCACGAAGGTGTTGCTATTTGAGCGGTAGTTGACGAGCAGGCTCGTCTTCACCTGCAAACCTAAGACTCAATCAGAAAAAATAAACGGGGGAATTCCAATGCGCATCAGCGTCGCAACGGCGGTGGCATGGTTGGCTATCGCGAGTCTCTCGGCCCGCGAAATCGAAGCGGCTTCCATCCGGCGTGACACCAATATTCCGGCGCAGGATCTGGGCTCTGCCCTGGCGTACCTCGCAAGAGACCGCAGCCTGCAACTGGTGTACGCGTCGCGGGAAGTCGATCGTCTGCGGACATCCGGCGCCGTCGGCGCCCTGACCACCAGCGAGGCACTCACCAAGTTGCTGAGTGGAACCGGCCTGACGTACCGATACCTGGACGAACAGACGGTCACGGTGCTGCCCACCGCAAGCACTAGCGGCGACGATGCGGCTCGGGAGGAGCGAGCAGGTGCGTCCTCCGTTGGAGCCGACCAGACCGCGGCGGGCGCAGGTCAGCCCGCACAATCGCAGTCCAACCCCTCCGAGATCCAATCGCTTCAAGAGGTCATCGTGACGGCGACCCGTCGCGATGCCAATCTGCAAGAAGTGCCAGGCACGGTGCAGGCGCTTTCAGCCGACACACTGAAGGCTCTCAATATCACCAACATCCTTCAGCTGCCGGCCGTCGTGCCTGGTCTTCAGATCCAGCCGACCGGCGGCAACAACACGTATCTGCGGGGTGTTGGTTCGGCGAGCGCCGGTTATAACGAAACCCAGACCGCCGTCTATATCGACGGTCTGTACTTGCCCACCCCGGCAATGAGCATCTACTCCTTCAACAACATCGAGCAGGTCGAGGTGTTGAAGGGGCCGCAAGGCACGCTCTACGGGCGCAACGCCACCGCCGGCCTGATCGCGGTGACCACGCGCGATCCTGATGCGACTCAGCGGCAGCTGGATGCTTCGATCGGCTACGCCAACTATGACACTTGGACGCAGAACTTCTACGGCTCGACACCGCTGAGCGACACGCTGGCGGCCAACATCGCTGTCTACAATTCCAAGCAAAACCAGGGCTGGGGCAAGAACGTCTTCACCGGCAACGATACCCAAAGAAGCAAGGAGACCGGCGCTCAGGCCAAGCTGCAATGGCGGCCGACATCCTCGACCAAGGTGACGACGAACTTCATTTACGATACCAACGACCGCGATTACGGCTTTGCTTTTGGAGTGCTGCCGGGAACCATCGCCAATGACGGCACCCCCTACCTTGGGGAATACCGCAGCGCCGCTCGCATCGACACCAAGGCCCCCTTCGAAGCCTATATCGGTTCAGTGAAAGTCCAGCAGGACCTGGGTTTCGCGGATCTGATGAGTCTGACGGGCTATCAGCACAGCCATCAACGTCCTCTTTTCCACGCGAACACGGCCAGCTTGGGCCAGCCGGTCGCCGGCCAGGGCACGGTGATCGCCGATTGGAACTCGGCCAACCGCACCTGGAGCGAGGAACTCCAGCTCACATCGAAACCTTCCTCATCGAGGCTGGATTGGGTTACCGGACTCTACTACTACAATGACAGTGCGAAGTTGGCACTCGGAACCTATTCGACCTGCGTCGGATCGGTCTGCGCGCCCTATGTACCCGTCGTGACCACCGGCTATCCGACGACCGTTTCATATTCCGGCTACGTCGATGGAGGTTACAAGCTGTTCGACGCGACACGCTTGACCGCTGGCCTGCGCTACACATACGAAACCAAGGGACTGACGGGCAATGTGGTGCCGCGCGCCGGGCGCCCCAACTCGGTCGCCACTCTGCCGTCTACCACCGTGCTTTATCCCGGACAGGCGTACACCGGCAATCCCAACGGCATACCGACCGAATCGAGTTTCGACAAGCTGACCTATCGCGTCGTGCTTTCGCAAGACTTTGGTCCGGATATTCACGCCTATCTATCCGACAACTTCGGCTTCAAGTCGGGGGCCTACAACGCAACCGTGTTCACCAACCCACCGGTCAAGCCCGAGCTCTTGCATGCCTACGAAGCGGGCGTGAAGTCGGAATTGCTCGACCGCAAGCTGAGACTGAACCTGGCTTACTTCTATTACGACTACACCGACGTTCAGATGCGATCGACCGCTCCTCCGGCGCCGCCCGGCACCGCCCTTCTGCAAAACATCGCCTCGGAACGGATCAAGGGCGTTGATGGCGACTTCACCATCATTCCCATGAAGGGTCTCGCGATCAATGGCGCTTTCGAGGTGTTGGACGCGAAGTACGTCAACTATCCGGGCGCGTCCTGCTCGACACCAGGCCCTAATAATGTTGTCAACGCAGTGCTGGTCGGTACCGTAATCACGGTGCCCTGTAACCTCGCGGGCTACCGGGTTGCCTTTGCGGCGCCGTTTTCCGCATCACTTGGGTTGACCTACAGTTTGGACACCGCTCATGGGCGGTTTGCATTCAACGTCACGGATCGCTACGTCGATCGATATCCGCTGACACCGGATAACGCCATTAAGGCGCCTGCAGCAAACACAGTGGATGCCAGCATTACCTGGACGGCTCCCGACACTCACTACGACGTGCAGCTTTATGGCCAGAACCTGACCGATACCTACACGTATGTCGCTGGATACGAAGCGGCCAGCAGTTTTGCCATTGTGCCGGGCGCGCCACGTGTCTACGGCGTCACTTTCGGCTTTCACTACTAGCGGGTGATTCATGATCACAACTCGATGGCATCGGTCGCGGCATGCAGGTGTTCTGCTACTTGCGATGGGGCTGCTACTCGGGACCGCGACCGCGGCCCCGCAGCTCGAAGTGCAGATCATCCAGACGGGCGCTGACAGCCTTTACACAAACATTACGCTCGTCAAAGGCGAGAAGAACGCCGTGCTGGTGGACGCGCCACTTACCCGTGCAGATGCTCATCGAACCGTTGCCGCGGTTCTGGAAAGTGGCAGAACGCTTGAGACGCTCATCATCACGCATGCTCATCCGGATCATTTCTTCGGCGCTGAAGTCATCGTGGAAGCCTTTCCGAACGTGCGAGTCGTGACTGCTCCCCAGATCGTCGATGACATCCGGGAAGCGATTCCCGTAAAGCTCAAACGCTGGGGGCCGATTCTCGGAATGAATGGCCCACGGCACCTCACTGCGCCGAGCGCGCTGGAAAAGCCCTATGTGGAGCTCGAAGGGCATCGCCTCGAAGTGCTCGGCCCCATGCAGGGAGATCACGCGCATTCCCTGGCAGTGTGGGTGCCGGATGCGAAGACGCTGATCGCGGGCGACCTGCTCTTCAACGAGATGCATGTATGGGTCAGTGAGTGCACGAAGGACGCGCGCCTCGATTGGGTGCATTCGGTGGACAAGCTCGCGCAATTAGGCGCCACCACAGTGGTGGCCGGCCACAAGAAGCCGGGCTTGCCGGACGATGCGAGTTCGATCGCATACACGAAGAAGTATCTCGAAACCTTCGAACGAACGGTGGCGACGTCGAAGAATTCGGCGCAACTCGCCGCGAGCATCCGCTCGGCCTTTCCCAATACGATCGACGTGTCCGGCGACTTCCTGCTCGGTAATTCGTCGAAAGTGGCGATGGGCGAGAGGCCGATCTGGCGGGAGTGATCCGGTTGACGGTTCGCCGACGCTTGTGGGCAAGACAAGGGGAGCAAATGACAATACGCACGTTGCTGTGGGTCGGCCTGGGTTTGCTGGCAGCGGGAGCTGCGCAGGCCCAGGACGCTCGCGTCCTCATCCAGAACGTGGCGCAAGCCATGGGGACCGGGAAGGTCGATACCATCGAGTACGGCGGCAAGACTTGCCCGGGAGCGGCTCCGCCGATTGAGGGCCAGCCCAGTACGGTCTGCGCGCGCATCTCGATCATGGGTCAGAGCTATATCCCCGGCAAGGTCGATCCGCTCTACAGCGACTACAACAATTGGCCGCACGTGGAGCCGAACGAGTTTCGCGGCTTCATCGACTACAACGCGAAAGCCGCGCGCCGCGAGGTCGCAGTGGTCCAGGGCCGCTATCAGCCTCTGGGGGGCGGTGACCTGCCGATCGTCGGAGAGCGCCGGCTCATTGAGTACGTGAACGGCAACTACACTTGGGATCTCCGCAACAACGCTCCGGTCGCCGTGTTCGGCCACGACGGACCGCTGCTGTTCGGGTCCGCTGCGGATTTCCGTCAGCTCGAGATCTGGTTGTCGCCGCACGGTTTCGTCAAGGCAGCCCTTGCCGCCCAGGATGCCACCATCTTTACGCGTACCGAGTTCAACGAAGACGCCACGGCGCGAGAGTGGAAGGTCGTCTCATTCACGGTGCTGGGGAAATACCGTCTCACCGGCTTCATCAACGAACAGAACCTGGTCGAGGATGTCGAGACCCACATCCCGGATGCGGTGATGGGCGACATGATCCATGAGTATGTGTACCGGGGCTACACCAATCACGGCGGCGTAATGTTTCCGTCACAGATCCATGCGCACAGCGGCAACCGTTTCCTCAGCTGGGCACATGACGCATTCAACCTGTCGGTGACGGATGTGAAGGTCAATGGTACGGCGCCGGCATTGACGGTGCCGGACACGGTGCGGCGTGCGACGGTACCGCCGGTTCGTGTCGAGACACAACAGCTCGCGAACGGCGTGTGGCTTCTGGGAGGTGCTGCGGTGAGCAGCGTCGCGGTCGAGTTCAAGGATTGGGTCGCCATCATCGAAGCGCCGCTGAACGAAGCACGCTCTCTGGCAGTGATGGCGGAAGTAAAGCGGCTGGTTCCTGGCAAACCGATCCGGTATGTCGTCAACACACATCACCACACCGACCACGCGGGTGGACTGCGTACCTATCTGACCAATGGTGCCACCATCATTACCGATGAGGCCAATCGTGAGTACTACACCAACATTTTTTTCTATCCGCAGTCGCGCATGCTGGAGCCGGACCTGATGTCGCTGCACCCGGTGCGAACGATCAGCGAAGGCTCGAACATTCTGGAGACGATTGCCCACGACCCGATCTACCTGGGCTATGCGCCCGGGAGCGCGTCCAACACGCAGAAATACGTCCTGACGGATCGTGCCCGGACGGTGGAGATCTATCCGGTCAGGGGTTTGAATCATGCGGCGACCATGCTGGTGGCCTATCTTCCCGCGGAAAAGATCCTGATCAATTCCGACATCTATGCGCCGCGTGCGACGCAGAGCGCCGCTCGCAAAGTGACCAAGGATCTATTTCAGTTTCGCAGGACGATCCGGTTCCTCAAGCTGGATGTCGATCGGCACGTCTGCCTCGAAGGTGGGGTCGGCGACAATGCGGCTTTTCAGCAGCTGTTCGCGCAACCGCAATGAGATGACGTCCGAGCTCATCAGTCCTTCAGGCAGATGGCCCTCGCAGTGGGCGATCGGTCGGTGGATTAAGCAGGCGGATCGAGACGGCTTGTCTTCACCAGTAAACGTCGGACTTCATCAAAAAATCAGCGGGGGAATTCTAGTGCGCTTCAGTGTTGTAACGGCGGTGGCATGCCTGGCTGTCGCCAGTCTTTCAGCCCACGAAATTGCAGCAGCGTCCGTGCGACATGACATCAATATTCCGGCACAGAACCTGGACTCTGCCCTGGCTCATTTCGCAAAAGACTGCGGCCTGCAACTGGTGTACGCGTCTCAGGAAGTCCACAGTCTTCGGACCTCCGGTGCCGTCGGCGTCCTGACCGCGAACGAGGCGCTCACAAAACTGCTGAGCGGAACCGGCCTGACCTACCGCTATCTCGACGAACAGACGATCACGGTTCTACCCGCCGCGGCCGCCGATGGCAGCGATGACGTCACGCGCGGTAAGCGAGGAGATACGACCCCTGCTGGAGTCGATCAGACCGCGGCGCCCGGCACATACGTGTTTGAGCGCGAGGCGGTCCACAGTGTGCCGTTGTTCCGGATGCGCCACGCATCGACGGCGCCATGATCGGCTTTCATCAATCGGGCAATCGCGTCGGGAGAAGCGGATGCGAGTATCACGGGAGCGGAAAAATGCATGATAGGCGCAAGCACTTGTGTTGGTTCATCGCCATGGTGGCGGTCGCGCTACCCCTGGGCGTCGCGGGCACTTCCGCGGCGCCGAAGCTGCTCAAAGGCGGCCCACGCGCCAACTGGACCGGCGTGTGGGTCATCGCCGGCAGCTACCTCGATAAGCAGGACGGCACGTCCATAGCGGTCCCCACCGGTCGGCCGGAGGATTCCGCCATTGCAGATCTCGGGCTGAAAGGCGCCAAGCTCAAACCAGAGGTGCTCAAGCGTGTCGCTGTGTACAACGACGCCATGACCCAGGGTCGTCCGCTCGGTGACAGGCAGTGCCGCCCGGGAGGCATGCCAGGATTCTGGGCCGGCCCGTTTGCGTGGGAATTCATCCAGTCGCCCGACCAGATCAACCTGTATCAGGAGGGTGGCGCCCAGGCTCGCCGCATTTATCTGGACGGGCGCAAGCATCCGAGCCCGGACGATGTGGACCCGCTGTTTCAGGGCCATTCGATCGGGCACTGGGAGGGTGACACCCTCGTCGTCGACACGGTCAATCTCAGCGCCGAGATCGATATCGTCGCCGGAGGGACGAACCATGCTCACGGAGCGGCGAACCATACTGCGAAGTCACACATCGTCGAGCGCTTCCTCCCGGTGGCGAGCGACAGCATCGATGTACATGTGACCGTCACCAATCCGGACGTGCTCGAGGAGCCCTGGATCTTTGTCAGGCATATGAAGCGCAAGCCGGGCATGGAAATCCAGGACTACGACTGTCAGGAAAACAACCGTAACACGGTCGGTGCCGATGGCCGGGAACAGGCCATCCTGGCGCCGAAGAAATGAAGAAAGTGAGAGCGAGGGATTGAACCGATGAAACCACCCTTTGTATCGCCCGCCATGATCGCGACGATGGTGTTGGCTGCGAGCCCGGCCGCGGCCCACCATTCCTTTTCCATGTTCGACATGAAAAAAGAGCTGGTCCTGAACGGAGTCGTCACTGAATTCCAGTGGACCAATCCTCACATCTGGATCGAGGTGGACGTGCCCAACGGCCAGGGTGGCGTCAACCACTGGAGCATCGAAGGTGCCGCGGTCGCTGCTCTGTCGCGCCAGGGATGGAAACGCGCGACATTGAAGCCCGGGGACAAGATCAAGCTGGCGATCCATCCGCTGCAGAACGGCAATGCGGGCGGCAGCCTTATCGGCGTGGAACTCGCCGATGGACGCAAGTTCGGTTCTCCTGTGGAGCGTCCGGCCGCAGACGCGGCTCGTTAGCAGCTACCCCAGAAACGGGCGACCCACTACATCAGAGTCGACACGCTGCGCTTCATCACGCCCCACGGATCGCAACTGCAGTCTTGGCGGAGGTACCGGCGCGGTTGCACGCCACCGAAACGCGTACAATTCACCCGTGCAGAAGCTCCTTCTCCGATCGTCGTTCGAGCCGCAATCGGTATCGGGTCTTCCCGACGGGCTTGTCATTTTTGACGGCGAATGCGTGCTGTGCTCTGGATGGGTCAATTTCATTCTCCCGCGGGATCCGCAGAAGCAATTTCGATTTGCATCGATCCAACGCATGCCCGGAAGAGCGATTGCCGCGCAGCTGGGCATCGATCCGGACGCACCTGCAACCAACGTCGTCATCGTCGCGGGGGTTGCCAACTTCAAATCGGATTCGGCTTTGGCAGTGCTGGGGGCATTGGACGGATGGCGATGGACGCGGGTGCTGAGGATTCTCCCGAGCGTTCTCCGTAACTGGGTCTACGACCGGGTTGCGCGCAACCGTTATAAGTTCTTCGGTCGTGCCAATAGTTGCAGAGTGCCGACGGCAGACGAAGGAGCACGTTTTCTCGACGAGCGTCCGTACTAATAACAGGATGAAAGCCTCCTACCCCAACCGGCTTGTTGAGACCGAGGACCTGAAGGTCGAGCGAGAGGCAGGCAAGGCGCTGTACAACGGCATCTACCTCAGGACCCCTTGGGGATTGCGGCGACCATGAGAACTGCCGCCGAGCATTTGAAGCAGAGGCTGGAGCAATCTGCGCTCGTAAGCTCATTCGTCTATTTCGAGCCATGAACCTGGAACTGCGCAGAGTGGTCATCGTCGTTGCGCTCTTGAACCTCGCCTATTTCGGGATCGAGTTTGCGGTGGCACTTGCCATCGGTTCGGTTTCGCTCTTCGCAGACAGCATCGATTTCCTGGAGGATGCGTCGGTCAATGTCCTGATCGCGATCGCGATCGGTTGGAGCGCGACCCGCCGGGCTCGCCTGGGAATGACTCTCGCGGGCATCCTGCTGATCCCCGGTCTTGCCACGCTATGGACAGCGTGGGAGAAGTTCTCGGCACCGACGCCGCCGGCACCCCTTCCCCTGACGCTGGCCGGTCTGGGGGCTTTGGCAATCAATCTGTCGTGTGCCTTCATGCTGGCGCGTTTTCGGGCTCACAGCGGCAGTCTCACGCGAGCAGCGTTTCTCTCGGCTCGCAACGATGCTGTCGCGAACGTCGCAATCATCTCGGCGGGGTGCTTTACTGCCTATACCCATTCCGCCTGGCCCGACTTGATGGTTGGACTCGGTATCGCAGCGATGAACGCCGATGCGGCGCATGAAGTCTGGACAGCAGCGCGCGAGGAACACCGGACTGCCGGTGATGTTCACAGGGAACGGTGCTAATCAGTTTCGCTTGGCCCCTGCTCAGCCAGCGGCCGCCACAACACCAGGCAAGCGGCGCTGAATGATGTCGCTCGCCTCGCGCACGATGCGCTGCATGAGATCGGCCACGGTAGGAATGTCGTGGATCAGGCCCTGCACCTGCCCCGCCCACACTAAGCCCGCATCGAGATCGCCCGTCTCCAGCAGAACTTTACCCTGCGCGCCGCGCACCAGGTGCGCGACGTCCTCGAACTTGGCATCCGGGCGCTTGAGGATTTCCACCACCTTGTCCGAGACGCTGTTCTTGCCGACGCGACCGGTATTGCGTAGCGAGCGAAAAATCAGGTGCGTGCTGCGCTCGTCGCTGTCGATCATCAGCTGCTTGACGCGCTGATGGATCGGCGCTTCGACGGTCGCGCAGAAGCGCGTTCCCATGTTGATGCCATCGGCACCCAGCGCCAGCGCGGCCACCAGGCCGCGGCCATCGCCGAACCCGCCGGAGGCGAGCATCGGAATATTCACTTTGTCAGCGGCCGCGGGAATCAGGATCAGGCCCGGAATGTCATCTTCGCCCGGATGTCCTGCGCATTCGAAGCCATCGATCGAAATGACATCGGCGCCCAGGCGCTCGGCGGACAACGCATGGCGCACGGCGGTGCATTTATGAATGACTGTGATGCCGTGCTCCTTGAAGTGCGCGACATGCTCCTGCGGATTGTGGCCGGCGGTTTCAACGATCTTGATGCCGCTGTCGATGATGGCCTTGCGATACGCCGCGTACGGCGGCGGATTCATCGACGGCAGAATGGTCAGGTTCACACCGAACGGCTTGCTCGTCATCGTGCGGCAGCGCTCGATCTCACGTCGCAGATCATC
>JAIBJL010000080.1 GCA_020029545.1 Gammaproteobacteria bacterium | reverse complement strand
ACCCATCGGACTCCCTGTCACGAGGGTCGTGGAGCCGAGCAAAAAGTGTGATTTTTGCTCGGCTCTCGCCGCGTTCGCGGCGGGCACATCTGCTGCACAGGGAGGTGTGAATGCCGTGGGCGCAGGAAGCGCGGGAACGGCCCTATGCCTGGGTGGCACTCGATGAGATACGTTTCATCCACCCCATCGATCTGGCCCGGAGCTGGCGCGCCCGGCCGCGCCGGTTGCCTGCGTTGATGCGGGAACCCGGGCGGTTTTCTGCACCAATCCAACTGCTGTGTCGACATTGACGGACGCCCGCGCTGCGGGCTGACGGTGCACCATCGCCAATTGGGTACAGCTGCGGCCTTTCCTGTTGCTGCGTCGCAGAGCGGTCTCTAACATCGCGGCCATGAGCCCATACGACTCCTCGCGATTGACGCCATGACGTACTGCGTTGGCATGTTGCTGGATGCTGGCCTGGTGTTCCTTGCCGACTCGCGCACCAACGCCGGGGTCGATCAGATCAGCACCTTCCGCAAGGTCGCCACCTTCGAGCGGCCGGGGCAATGCATCATGGTGTTGCTGAGTGCCGGCAATCTGGCCATCTCCCAGGCACTCACCAGTATTCTGCGCGAGCACAACGAACTTGAAACGGCGCAAAGCCTGTTCAAGGCGCCGAACATGTTCGAAGCAACGCTGCAGGTCGGCGATGCGCTGCGTGAGGTGCACCGGCGCGACGCTGAGTCGCTCAAAGAACATCACATCGAGTTCAATGCCTCGTTTATTTTCGGCGGGCAGATTGGCAACGAACCGCCGCGCCTGTTCTGTATCTATGCGGCCGGCAATTTCATCGAGGCGACCGCCGATACACCGTATTTTCAAATCGGCGAATCCAAATACGGCAAGCCGATTCTCGATCGGGTGGTCTCGCGCAGCACCAGTCTTGCGCAAGGCGCGAAATGTGCGTTGATTTCGATGGACTCGACGATTCGCTCGAACCTGTCGGTCGGGTTACCGCTAGATCTGCTGAGTGTCCAGCGCGACACCTGGCGTGTGCAAAGCCATACGAACATTACCGAAGAGCACGAGTACTTCAAGATGATTCGCACGCGCTGGAGCGAAAGCCTGCGACACGCCTTTCACGAAATTCCGGACCCGGACTGGATGCGTAGAAGCTGAGCCTTTAAGGCGTGGCAACGGTTTGCGCGATCGTTGCTTGTGCTTGCACGGCGGTGGGGTCTGCGCCGTCCTGGCGTGCAGGATCTGCAGTGTGCTGCACGCTGAGCAATGCACCGTTTTCCTGGTTGATTGCATCTTCCGTGCGCTTGTTCATTACCACGATGCTGATGCGACGATTGACCGGATTCTCGGGCTCGTTCGGTTCGAGCAAGGTGCTGGAAGACAAACCCACGACGCGGCCGATTTTTGCAGGCGGTAGTCCACCCGCGAGCAATGCGCGGCGGGCGGCATTGGCCCGATCCGCCGACAGCTCCCAGTTGCTGTAGTTCGGCTTGGTCAGCGGACGGATATCGGTGTGGCCGCTGATGCTGATGCGATTGGGGACATTGTCGATGATGCTCGCCAGTTCGCTAAGAATGTTCGCGGAAAACACTTCCAGCACCGCGCTGCCCGAAGGAAACATCGAGCGACGTTCGTGATCGATAATCTGGATACGTACGCCTTCCGCTGTGACATCGAGCAGGATCTGATCCTTGAACTTCGCCAGCGACTCGCGCATGTCGATGCCTTCCTTGAGCTGTCCCATGAGAACTTTCAGCCGCTCTTCATCGGCCTTCTCATCGTCGCCGCCTTCTTCCGGCGTCACGTCCACTTGCGCGCCGGGTTGAGGCGGCGCGGCTTCGGCAGGCGGCGCCGGATCGTGGTGCAGTTCCATGCCGCCACCGAGCTTGATCATGCTGGTACTCGCGCCACCGGGGCCATTGATGGGCGAGGGCGAAGGCACCGGACTCGCGCCCTGAATCGTCGAAGGATTGTTGAAGTATTCGGAAATGGCTCCTTTCTGCTTCTCGGTCGTCGCACCCAATAGCCACAGAAGTAGAAAAAACGCCATCATCGCGGTCGCAAAGTCGGCGAAGGCGACCTTCCACGAACCGCCATGAGCTGCGTGGCCGGCTTTTTTGTAGCGCTTGACGACGATAATCGGCGCGGCGTCGGAATCTTTTGCTGCCATGACGTGGCGACCGGTTACTTCTTGCCGCGCAGCTGCGCTTCAAGATCCTTGAAGCTTGGGCGTCGATCCGCCGGGGTCGCCTTGCGGCCGAATTCAATCGCCACCTGCGGCGGATGACCGTGCAGCAAACCCATGATGCAGGTCTTGATCGTCGTGAAGAATTGCGTTTCTTCGCGGGCAAGGCGTTCCATGCCGGTGCTGACCGGTCCGAGGAAGCCGTAGGCGAGCAGAATACCCAGGAAGGTACCGACCAGCGCGGCAGCGACCTTGTGGCCGATCTCTTCCGGCGGTCCGCCCAGCGAGCCCATGGTGTTCACGATGCCCAGCACCGCCGCGACGATACCGAAGCCGGGCATGGAGTCGGATATCTTGCTCATGGCCTGCGCGGGCTCTTCACCGTCGTGGTGGTGAGTCTCGATTTCCAGGTCCATCAGTGCTTCCAGTTGGAACTGATCCATGTCGCCGCTGATGATCAGCCGTATGTAGTCCTGAATGAATTCGACTGCATGATGATTTTTGAGGATCAGCGGACGCTTCTTGAAAAGTTCCTGCTTCTCGGGCTCTTCAATCACGCGCTCCAGCCCCATCATGCCTTCCTTGCGCGCAATGGATAGCAGGTCGTACATCACGCTGAAAAGGGCCAGGTAATGTTCCTTCTTGTAAGGAGAGCCCTTGAGGAGCGCCCCGAAGCCGCCGAACACCTTCTTGGTCACGCTCATCGGATTGGCGATGATCAATGCACCAAGCGCAGCGCCGCCGATGATCACCAGCTCGGAGGGTTGCCACAGGGCGCCGAGGTGCCCGCCATGAACTGCGAATCCACCCAGGACGCAGCCCATGACGACGATAAAGCCAATGATCAGATTCATTCGAGGTTTCCAATACGGGAGACGCGGGCACGTGCAGCCCAGCTAATCAGCAAATCGGCACGGGTAGGCGGACCTTGAGTGGCACGAATCCAGCCGGACGCCGATTTCTCCATTTACCGGTTCTGCCTTATCGGCATTTGCAGGGAACTTCAAAAACGCTGTCGATCGGCGCCACAATGCGGTGCATGAACAGGACAGCGACTCCATTGCATGGGCAGACAACCATGAGATTCAGGGCCTGGCTGATGGTGTCGATCAGTCTCGTATTGCTGGCGATGACCAGCGTTCCGCTAGTACAGGCGCAGTCGCTGGAGATCATCGATCTGCACCACCGCAGAGCAGAAGATGTCATTCCTGTCTTGCAACCCTTGCTCGAACCCGGTGGCGCGCTCAGCGGTCAGGACTACCAGTTGTTCGTGCGTGCCAGTAAGGCGAACCTGTCGCAGCTGCGCGAGGTACTGGCTGCCATCGATCGCGCGCCGCGACAGCTGCTCATCTCGGTCAGGAACAATACGCGCGCGGAAATGGAGCATGAACGTGCGGCAGCCGGCGGTCGGATCGGGCCGGATGGCGGTTCCGTGTCGATCCAGGCCACGCAGTCCGAACGCAATCGGCAGGGCGAAGGTATTGCATCGGTGCGAGTACTCGAAGGGGGCACGGCATCGATCGCTAACGGCCAGAGCGTGCCGGTCGTCACCTCGTTTGCAGTGGGTACGGGGAGCGAATCGTTTGCCGCGGGTTCCCTGGGATATCGCGAGCTGAGCAGCGGCTATCTGGTGACGCCGCGGCTGTCCGGCGAGCAGGTGACGCTGCAGATCGAACAGCAGTCGCAGCAGCCCGTGGGTCAGCAAGGGAGCGCGACCACGCAGACCCTGGCGACCCAGGTCAGCGGCAGGCTGGGCACCTGGATCGCCTTGGGGGGAATCAACGAGTCGAGCAGCGCGACGACGACGGGAGTGCTGAGCCGGCGCTACCAAACTCAATCGAGCGAACGCATGCTGTGGGTCAAGGTCGAGCTGGCGGAATGAATTGCCGACCTACAGGGAAGTAGGAAGTGGCGAGCTGTGTCGGGAACACAGATCGGCCGACCTACAGGGAAGTAGGAAGTGGCGAGCTGTGTCGGGAACACAGATCGGCCGCGTCCTCAGGCAACAGACCCGCGACGATTGTGAAACGCCGCGCATTCCGGACCAATGAGGGCCGGTACGCTGGCCCGGTCATGTCAGGCTGCTAGGAGCCGCTCACTGAATTCATGCGCCTTTCGGAATGGTTCAAACCGCTGCTGGCGATTGTGGCTTGCTGTTTCGGCGTCGCCGGACTGCTGTCCGGCCGCCCGATCGAGCAGCCGGCCGGTGTGCTGGTGGAGGCGATACCACAGCAACGTCCCACGCGCGCTGCGGCATTCGCTCGCGGCGAATTTTCGATCACGCCACAGGCCAGTTTCGATATCGAGGCGCGTGTGTTGTCCACGGAGCGATATCGCGTGGGTACGGATGCGCAGCTGTCGCCGATCGATTTTGCCGTCGGTTGG
Organism: Gammaproteobacteria bacterium; assembly: GCA_020029545.1. Classification (GTDB taxonomy): domain Bacteria; phylum Pseudomonadota; class Gammaproteobacteria; order Steroidobacterales; family Steroidobacteraceae; genus Steroidobacter. The sequence continues at coordinate 9,414 of JAIBJL010000080.1, read as the reverse complement.
GGACCGATGTCCGACACCGCCGTGCTCGCGCATTTTCGTGTCGCGCAGGGCGGTCGTTTTTTCACCATCTACCCGGATGAGCAAGCCATCGATCTGGCGACAGCGCTGGGCGGTGCGGCCAATATGCACCTGATACCGGCAACCTCTCGCATTCGCGACCAGCTCGAAGATACCCGCGTCGGCAGTATCGTTCGCTTGCGCGGTCAGCTCGTGAATATTACCGGACCGAATGGCTACCATTGGAATACTTCGCTGACGCGCGAGGACACCGGCGCCGGTGCCTGCGAACTCTTTTACGTCGAGTCGGTCGAGACTCGCTGAAGGGTGAATGGTGAGTCGTGATTGGAGTGATGAACGGTTATTCGGGACTCGGGACTCGGCGGGATGCTGCCGCACTTCCAAACTGCAATTATCTGTTTCTTCCAATCCCGAATCCCGAGTCCCGAATCACTTCTCCTGGTGCTTCACCACTCACCACTCACCACTCACTACTCACCACTCACCACTCACTACTCACTACTCACCACTCACTACTCACCCATCATGCCGGCAGTCGACAACGCACGATCAGGCCAGGATGGTTGTCGAGCAATTCCAGTGTGGCGCGATGCAGCCGCATGACGGCAGCCACCAGGCTTAACCCCAGGCCGCTCCCGGTACGGGTGCGGTCCCGTTCCAGGCGAATGAACGGCTGCAGCACGCGTTCGCGATCCGCTGCGGGAATGCCCGGTCCATCGTCGGTCACGGACAACACCAAGCCGTCCGGCGTTGTCGCCACATCGATCACGACATGCCCCTGCGATGGCACGTATTTGAGCGCGTTTTCCACCAGGTTGACGAGCGCCTGCGCCAGTAGCTGTCGATTGCCGCGCAGTGTGGCCGGGCGCGGTGCGCGGACTATCAGCGTGATGCCATGCGCGTGTGCTTCAGGCTGATACAGGTCGACGATTTCGTGTGCCAGTGCCGCAAGATCGAGTTCTTCCACCGCCAGTGCACGGCCATGACCATCGGCCTGCGCGATCTGCAACAGGGTGCCGAGCGTGCGCTGTACGCGCTCGAGTTCGAGCAGCGTGGCCTCCATCGTGTCGCGTGCACTGCCGGTAATGCCTTCATGTTGCAGCGTCTCTTCGATACGCACGCGTGCGCGATACAGCGGCCCGCGCAAGTCGTGAGCTGCGCTGTCGAAGGTCGTGCGCAAAACCTCGGTCTGTTGCTGAATGCGATCGAGCATGTAATTGACGGTGCGCGACAGTTCGTCGAATTCATCCTTGGTGTTTTCGATTGCCAGCCGTTGCGACAGGTCGCCGTTGATGATGGTCTCGCAGGTTGCCGCAATCGAGCTCACGCGGCGGCGGACGCGCTGGCTGTAGATGTAGGTCACTGCGCTGCCGAGGATCACGCACAGGCTCGCACACCACAGCATGGCATTGCGCAGGCGCGAGGCCAGGATCGTGCGCTCCAGAATGTCGGTGCCTACGAGCAGGCTCTGCCCGCCGGGCAGCGCGAAAGCCTGGGCACGCACCGGATGCGACACGACACCGCCGCGCTCGCTGGCATCGATCTCGAACTCCAGCCATTGATTGTTTGCGACAACATTGGTGGGCCAGCGCGCGATGTTGCCGGCGATGCGCGAACCGTCCGAATTGGCCAGCAGATACACCGCGCCGGTTCGTCCCCAGCTGTCGGCGCGACGATGCAACGTGCCGATCAACTGCAGCATGCCTCCTTGCCGGTAGATATCCACCAGCCCGCTGACTTCGGCCTGAATCACGACATCCACTTCGCGATCCAGTACGCGCGCCGTCAGGAAATAGACCGCCGTGAGCAAGGAAGCGATCCCTAAGGCGAAAATGACGACATACAACGCCGCCAGACGGGCGGAGGACAGTCGGAATGTGCCCGGCGGCCGGGTCATGCGTACCTGGGTGGTTGGGTCCGGTAGGGCTGCGGTCATGCGCGCAGAGTAAAGCACCGCGGGGCATTCGGCAGCAGCGATGCAGTCGTGGCTGGAAGCGGCAGCCATTGGCCAGTCTGCAGCTGATCGGCTGACTGGCAGCCAGTGACTCGTAGCGGTTCGGGGCGGTTCGCGCTTCAGCTCTCCAGCGACTTCAGCATGTACCCCGCGCCGCGCACGGTATGAATCAACGGTCGCGAGAAATTCTTGTCGATGGCGTTGCGCAGGCGGCTCATGTGCACATCGATGATGTTGGTCTGCGGATCGAACTGCAGGTTCCAGACGCCTTCGAGCAGCATCGTGCGCGTGACCACCTGATCGGGGCGCCGCATCAGGTACTCGAGCAGCTGGAATTCCTTGGTGGTCAGGTCAATGTGGCGGCCGGCTCGCGTCACTCGCCGGGCCAGCAGGTCGAGATCCAGATCGGCGACGTTCAGTCGCGTCTTTTCGGTCGCCTGCGCTGAGGCACGACGATACAGGGCTTCGATGCGGGCCAGCAGTTCAGCGAACGCAAAAGGCTTGGTCAGATAGTCGTCGCCGCCGGCCCTGAGGCCGTGCACGCGATCATCGACAGTACCGAGCGCCGACAGGATCAGCACCGGTGTGCGATCGGGTTTTTTACGCAGCTCGACAATGATGGACAGCCCGTCGATCTCCGGCAGCTGCCGATCCGCGATGATGACGTCGTAGCGTCCGCTCAGTGCGCGTTCCAGGCCGTCGCGACCGGCGGCGCTGTGGTCGATCTCATAGCCATTCTCGCGTAGCCCCTTGACCAGGTAGCTTGCCGCTTCCAGATCGTCTTCGATCAACAGCAATCGCATGACCGGCGTCGATTGTGGCGACAGGCCGCCTGTGACGTCCGGCCGGTGACGCTCAGCGTTCATGATTTCACCCGATACATGCATGACAAGTTACTCGGTAGGTGCGATGGTCGCAGATCGTCGCGTGTGAATGAATACGTTCAAGTGCGGGAGCAAGGAACTCCTCAACTCAGCTGGATCGGCACGAAGATCTGCTGATTCTCGCGCTCGATCAGCAGGGCGACGACCTTGCTGCCTTTTTGGGTCGCGTCCCGCAATTCTTTCACCGATTTTACTCGTGCACCATTGACGCCCAGGATGATGTCGCCTGGTTGTACCCCAGCTTCGGCCGCGGGACCCGTCACATCTTCTACCAGCAGCGAGCCCTCGGTGTCGGCCTGCCGCTTCTCATCGGCGCCGAGGGGCCGTACTGCAAGCCCCAGCTTGTTCTGCGTGTCGCCAGCGTCCTTCCCATTGAACGCCACCTTCGCGCCATCCTCTTGCAGTTCGACCGGCCGCGCTGCCAAACGCTTGAGGCTGCCGTCGCGCCACACTTCGATGGCGATCTCCTTGCCCGGCTTGGTGTTCGCGACAATGCTCGGTACCTGAGCCGACGTTTCGATCTCCTTGCCGTCGACCTTGAGAATGACATCGCCCGCCTTGATTCCGGCTTTCTCGCCGGGACCATCGGACTCGACCATGCCCACCAGCGCGCCGCGCGGGCGATCCAGGCCGAACGAGTCGGCGAGCTGAGCATTCACGTCCTGAATCGAGACACCGATGCGGCTGCGCGTGACCTTGCCGTAGCTGATCAGCTGTTCGCGCACGTTGCTGGCGATATCGATCGGAATCGCAAACGACAGGCCCATGTAACCGCCCGTGCGGCTGTAGATCTGCGAGTTGATGCCAATGACTTCCCCATTCAGATTGAATAGCGGGCCGCCGGAGTTGCCGGGATTCACCGCAACGTCGGTCTGAATGAAGGACCCATAGCCGCCTTCGCCCGGCATCGAGCGCGACGTGGCGCTGACGATACCTGCGGTGACGCTGTTCTCGAAGCCGAACGGCGAACCGATCGCGATGACCCATTCGCCCGGTTTGAGCTTCGCAGGATCGCCAATGCGCACGGTCGGCAGATTCTTTGCGTCGATCTTGATGACGGCGACGTCCGTGCGTTCGTCGACGCCGACGACCTTCGCGCTGTACTCGCGCCGATCGGTCATTTTCACCGTGACTTGCGCGGCGCCGTTGACGACGTGTGCGTTCGTAAGAATGTAGCCATCGCTGCTGACGATGAAGCCCGAACCTTCGCCGCGCGACGGTTGCTGCGGCATGGCACCGCGAGGGATCTGTCCGCCGAAGCGGCGGAAGAACTCGCTCATCGGATCGTGAGGCGCGAACTGCGGTCCACTGGATACGGGCTGCGCCTTCTCGACGACAGCGACATTCACGACCGCAGGACCATACTTCTCCACCATCACCGTGAAGTCCGGTAACGCGCGCACAGGCACGGTGACCGCGGATTGAGTGGCGGCCGGCGCGTCAGCCACCGTTGGAACGTCAACGCCGGCAGCAGACAGGCCAGCAGCAGACAGGTTGTTGGAACATCCGGCAATCGCCAGACTCAGCGGCAAGACAGCAACGGCAAGACGCGACAATGCAACCATGGTGACCCCTTCAGGAAATGACGATTACTAGCAGGGTCAGACGTTCACCGAGGCCGCAAGTTTTTCGGATTAACAAGAGTTAATTGGGAGGACAATGGCGCTGACTTAGAAATGTTTGCCCGCGACTCGACTCAAACCGACTGCCTTGACGCAAGGGCCTGGGGCATGGGGCCTGGGTAAGAGACTCGAATGTGCCAGCGTGTACCCCGATCCGTTTCCTGCCCAGGCCCCGCGCCCCAGGCCCCCCAAGGCCTTATGGGGAGCGGCAATTGTGGCGCTCGCTGCTAAGTAAGCACCATTCATTCAATTGGGAGGAAGGCTGCGGGCCACGGTAGGAAAGATCAGGACGCGGTGCGGAAGGAGCCTTGCACTGCCAGGCGCGTACTCACTTTATCAGCAGGCCCTTCAGCTCTTCGACTTCGCGGCGCAGCTCGGCCACGAGCGATTCCAGTCGTTCGATACGATCGACGCGTGTTGCGGCCTCGGACGGCGTAGCGGCGGCGGCAGGCATCGCTGCGCCTAAGGGTGCATCTTCACCCACTTCGACCGGACCGCTGAACAAGTGCGCGTAACGCGAATCACGGCGTCCCGGTTCCCGCGCCAGGCGGATGACGAACGGACCGTCGCTGCGCTCGCTCAGTTGTTCCAGCGCAGACTCGACCAGAGTCACATCGGCGTTCTCGGCCATGCGTCCCACGCGACCGCGCAGCTCGCCCGGCGTCTGCGGGCCACGTAGCAGCAGCTCACACAGAATCGCTGTTTCCAGCGGATTGAATTCGAGCGTACCGAAACCGGTATTGCAGAAACGATGCTGATACTTCGGCACGCGACTGCCGAAGCCCGAGCGCTCCAGTACCAGGTGCTTGGCAAGCAGACCATCGACCGTTGCCTGGACCTCGCGCTCCTGCAGGTTGAGCAGGGGATCGCGATTGCTCTTCTGGTTACAGGCGTTGGTCAGCGCATTGACCGATAATGGATATTGATCCGGCGTGGTGAGTGCTTTCTCGATCAGGCAACCGATCACGCGCGCCTCGCTGGCGCTCAGAAGAATGTTCATGCCTTGGTTCCGCCTGGAGGGGGTCTGCAGTCAAATCACTATAAGCGATGCGCCGACAGGTGGCGCTTCACCCGTTGGCCGGTCTGGCACGATGTGCCGAAAGCTCACGGGAATCCACTGGGGGCAAAACACGCAGGATCGGCCCCGTCTCCTTGAATTTCAAGCAGATGCATACGTTCCGACGGCTGCCGCAGCGTTCGGCACAGCCCCTTGCAATGGTCGCGTTCGACTGCAATCTCAAGCTGGCATCCTGTGCGCGCAGGCGTGGGCAGCGGTATTGCTTCATCGAACCGCCCATTGCCACTACAATCTCTGTGCTCGCTCACTCTGCCCAATCCGGACACCTCGTTGCTCAATCTGTCCCTGCCGCTCGACCCCGTCGAGACTCAGCGTATGCCCACGCCGGACGCCCCGGCCCGCCTGCGCGAGATACCCTACAACTACACCTCATTCGCCGATCGCGAGATCGTGATCCGGCTGCTGGGCGAGCGTGTATGGGACATCCTCGAGAAGCTGCGTGGGGAGCGCCGCACGGGTCGTTCGGCACGCATGCTCTACGAAGTACTGGGCGACATCTGGGTCGTGCAGCGCAATCCCTATCTGCAGGACGACCTGATCGACAGCCCCAAGCGTCGGCGGCTGTTGATCGACGCCTTGCAGCATCGATTGAACGAGATCGAGCGCCGTCGCGATCCGGCGGATACGGACCGCGATGCCAAAGTGGCGGAGTTGCTCACTGCGGCGCGAGGTGCGGTGCAAGCATTCGCTGCGGATTTCGAGCGCGTCATCGATTTGCGTAAGCGTGCACGCCGGCAACTCGAGCGCAACACGCGCCATGACAATATCCGTTTCGATGCTTTCGCGCGCGTATCGCACGTGACCGACGCCACCGACTGGCGCATCGAGTATCCCTTCGTCGTGCTTTCGCCCGACACCGAGGCGGAAATTCCGGCAATGGTGCGCGCCTGTATCGAACTGGGGCTTACCGTCATTCCACGCGGCGGCGGCACGGGTTATACCGGCGGCGCGCTGCCGCTGACTGCCATGTCAGCTGTGATCAACACCGAGAAGCTTGAGTTTCTGAGCGCGGTCGAAATGAGTTCGCTGCCGGATGTCGCCGGCGAAGTCCCCACCATTCTCAGCGGCGCGGGCGTGGTCACGCGACGCGTGTCGGAGGCCGCCGAACGCGCAGGGTTCGTTTTTGCCGTCGATCCGACATCGGCCGATGCCTCCTGCATCGGCGGCAATGTCGCCATGAATGCCGGCGGCAAGAAAGCCGTGCTGTGGGGTACGGCCGTCGACAATCTGGCCTGGTGGCGCATGGTCGATCCGGACGGGAACTGGCTCGAGATCACGCGGCTGGCGCACAACCGCGGCAAGATTCACGAGGTCGAGGTCGCGGCGTTCGAACTGCTGTGGAAGGACGGCCGCGAGGCGCCCGAAACGGCGCGCGTGCTGCGCAAAGGCCGCGTCGACATCGAAGGTCGCAAGTTCCGCAAGGTGGGCCTGGGCAAGGATGTCACCGACAAGTTTCTCGGCGGTCTTCCCGGGGTGCAGAAGGAAGGCTGCGACGGACTGATCACCTCGGCGCGCTGGGTATTGCATCGCATGCCGAAGCACACTCGTACGGTGTGCATGGAGTTCTTCGGTCACGCACGCAACGCGATTCCATCGATCGTCGAAATCAAGAACTATCTGGATGGCAATGCGCGCGCCAGCGGCGTGCAACTCGCTGGTCTGGAGCATCTCGACGAGCGCTACCTGCGTGCCGTCGGCTATACGACCAAGTCCAAGCGCGGCGTGCTGCCGAAGATGGTGCTGATCGGCGACATCGTCGGCGATGACGATGCCGCAGTCGCTCGCGCCACCTCCGAGGTCGTACGCCTGTCGAATGCCCGGTCAGGCGAGGGCTTCGTTGCCGTGAACGCCGACGCGCGCAAGAAGTTTTGGCTTGATCGTTCGCGCACGGCGGCCATTGCGCGGCATACGAATGCGTTCAAGATCAACGAAGACGTCGTGATTCCGCTGGAGCGCATGGGCGATTACACCGACGCGATCGAGCGTATCAATATCGAGCTGTCGTTCAAGAACAAGCTCGCGATGCTGAGCGAACTGCGGACCTACTTCGATGGCGAACTGGAACTCGGCAAGGTCGACGATCCCGATATGGAGCGCGCCTCGCGCCAGGAACTGATCGGTGATCGCCAACTCCAGATACAGCAGGTGCTGGAGACGACCTACGCGCGCTGGAAATATCTCTACGATCATCTCGATACGCGTCTCGCCGAGGCACTGCCGAAACTGCGGACCCTGGGTTTCGAGCCGATGCGCAGCGACTTCGAGAGCCGCCTGAACCGCGAATCCCAGGTGCGGATTTTCGATCTGGTGCAGGATCGCTCGATCCGTACCTCATGGAAGTCCGAAGTACGCGCACATCTACGCCGGCTGTTCACGGGCGGTACCTTTGCGCCGGTGCTGCAGGCAGCAGAGGATATTCACAAACGCGTATTGCGGGGACGCGTGTGGGTGGCGCTCCACATGCATGCCGGCGATGGCAACGTGCACACGAACATCCCGGTCAACTCCGATGATTACGAGATGTTGCAGGAAGCCAATCGTGCGGTGGCGCGCATCATGGCGATTGCCCGTAACCTGAACGGCGTGATCTCCGGCGAGCATGGCATCGGCATCACCAAGCTCGAATTCCTCACCGACGAGGAGACGATCGAGTTCCGCCAGTACAAAGAACGCGTCGATCCGGCCGGCCATTTCAATCGCGGCAAGCTGCTGCCGGGCGCCGACTTGCGCAACGCCTACACGCCGAGCTTCAACCTGATGGGCCACGAGTCGCTCATCATGCAGCAATCGGACATCAATTCGATTGCCGATGCGGTCAAGGACTGCCTGCGTTGCGGCAAGTGCAAGCCGGTGTGTGCGACGCACGTGCCGCGCGCCAACCTGCTGTACTCGCCACGTAACAAGATTCTCGCGACCTCGCTGCTGATCGAAGCCTTCCTGTACGAGGAGCAGACGCGTCGCGGCGTGTCGATCCGTCACTTCGATGAGTTCTCGGATGTCGCAGACCATTGCACCGTGTGCCACAAGTGCGTGACGCCGTGCCCGGTGAATATCGATTTCGGCGATGTGTCGATGGCGATGCGCGATCTGCTGCGGCGCATGGGCAAGAAGCGCTTCAACGCGGGTTCCAAAGCGGCGATGTTTTTCCTGAACGCCACCAATCCGGAAACCATCAAGGCCACGCGCAAGGTAATGATGGATTGGGGCTTCAAGGCGCAGCGCACCGGCAATCGTGCGCTCTCGATGCTGGCCGCGCCGCAGACGGCGCGCCCGCCGGCCACGACGGGCCGGGCGCCGCTGAAGGAACAGGTCGTTCACTTCATTAACAAGAAAATGCCGGGCGGACTGCCCAAACGCACCGCGCGTGCGCTGCTCGATATCGAAGACCGCAAGTACGTGCCGATCATCCGCGATCCGGTGCGCACCACCAGCGAATCCGAGGCCGTGTTCTATTTTCCAGGCTGCGGCTCGGAGCGACTGTTCTCGCAGGTCGGTCTCGCGACTCAGGCCATGCTGTGGCAGGTCGGGGTGCAGACGGTGCTGCCGCCAGGCTACCTGTGCTGTGGCTATCCGCAGCGCGGCGCCGGCGAGTTCGATAAAGCCGAGAAAATGATCACGGACAATCGAGTCCTGTTCCATCGCGTCGCGAATACCCTCAATTACCTGGACATCAAAACGGTCGTCGTGAGCTGCGGAACCTGCTTCGATCAGTTGCAGGGCTACAAATTCGACGAGATCTTTCCGGGCTGCCGCATCATGGACATCCACGAGTATCTGATGGAGCGCGGTGTGAAGCTCGAAGGGGTCACCGGCGTGCGCTACATGTATCACGACCCCTGTCACACACCGATGAAGAGC
>JAIBJL010000079.1 GCA_020029545.1 Gammaproteobacteria bacterium | reverse complement strand
CCGCCGGCGGACACAGAGATCGAACGGAGCGTTCACGCAGCCCTCCTGATGAAGCGATGGGAGCATGCGGCTATTGCTGTTAGCCAGCAACAAGAATCGGACGTGCCAAGATCACTAATGATTTTTTTGGCCTCATGGAAATTAAGCGCGACACCGTGACCTTGACGGGCCGATCCAATGCTGAGCGTGACTTGGAGAACCCAAGCCTGAAGCGAGAATGAGAGATCCGTGCAATGTCGCATGCTTCGACCGAAGGACGCGCCGAACGCCATCTCCATCGCGCCGTGCGTGTCAGTAACCCTGTGCCCGCTTGCTCAGCTTTTCGCACTTTGTCGCCGGCACTCCAGCGAAACGCATTCTTGCACACATGTACAAATAGTGGCAAGTTACGAAAAATCCTGCCGAGGAATTCTGTTCAAAGGGATCGTGGTCAACGCGACAGTGCGCCTAATGGCATCGCTGAGGACATGGCGGCGGCGCCTCGCAAGGCCAGACGCCGCGAACCGGCCAGGATCTGGCGGGGAGTCAATCCGTAGATTCGGCGAATGGAATGGCTGAAGTGCGTGGAGTCGGGATACCCGGTGTGCATTGCAAGTTGGGTGAGATTACAGGAAGTTTTCACGAGCGGAAGCAACGCGCGTGCGCGTTTCCACGCGCAGAACGTGCGAAAAGCCATGCCGACTTCGGCTTTGAACAGATGTAGAAATCGAGAGAACGACAGCCCGGTGACGCGCGCGCATTCACTGGCAAAAAACTGCTCGCAGGGTTGCGAGCGGATTCGTTCCACGGCGAACTTGATGCGCGCATCGAGAGCTCGTTCGGGCAATTGTCGTCCGAAGAGCAATTGATCCAAATCTGCGGTTGAACGATCGAACGCGGCGGCGTTCAGTAGCCAGTCTGCGAAGGCAGCGCGGATCCGCAGATAGTTCGCGGTGGGCGTGGTGATCAAGGGTTCGAGCTGCTGGAGTACGGTCTCGGTACTCGTTGACTCGGGTTCGACGAGAATTTCCCAGATAATACGATCCGGGTATTCGATCGCATGTGGCGTGTTAGGGGCGATGATCGCCAGATAGGCCATCCGCGCCGGGTTCTCACCGACGCGGATGTTAAAAGGCCGTTGGGGGCTGATGTACACGGTGAGCGATCCCAACCGTCGTACTGAAAGCGTGCCTAGGAGTCCGGCGTACAGCACCCGGTCGGGTGCAATCAACATCGCCATGGGTTCCTTGGGCACACCGGTCTGACTCATTCCTAATCCCCATCCCTAATCGCTATCGATCCGTTGGAGTCGCTGCGTGAAACCGCAGTCGTTCACCCGATTATACGCGCCGTCGCCACGTCACTGTCCATGTGTCAGCCATCGCCAGAGTTCGTTCAAGCCATTCTCCGCGGGGCAGTCCCATGCGCCATGCTTCTGGAATCACTGCGTGAAGCCGGAGGAGTTCACCGCAGTCTACGCGGGCTACAACCTATCAAACTTCGGGATGGGGAGCCAGTTGACGCAAGATGCCTGCTGCCGGGGGCACTAGGATAGAGAGCGCAGATAGAGCGCGCAGGGTAAGACGTCGACCTACATTGAGTAGATGAGACGATTACTGATGCGAGCAGAAACGCCCATGGCGCTGGAAAAAAAGATCCTTGCGACAGTCCCGGACGGGATCAAGACGAATCGCAGCGCTGCGGCTCTGGCGGATTTTCGATCGACGAATGCCGCCGATCCAGAGGGACTGTCGTGGCCTGTCACTCCGGGTGGCGCAGCCGAGGTCACGAAGGTGAACACAACACGAGGGAGATTTATGATTACAAGAACGGTCTTGCGGGTTTCATCACTGGCGATCACCCTGATCGCGGGCGTAGGCCACGCGCAGAGCGACGCGACGCCACAGAGAAACGGTTCGGGGCAGACCGATACCGTCGGCGTCGCTTCGCTGGAGGAGATCATCGTGACGGCCCAGCGCCGCTCCGAGAGCCTTCAGAAGGCTGCGGTCCCGATCAGCGCAGTTTCCAACGATGCGCTGATCTCGGCTGGAATCACCGATAGCGTCAATCTCTCGAAGCTGACGCCGTCGCTTTCCACCGTGCCATCCGCCGGTCCCTCCTTGAATATCTATTTGCGCGGCATCGGCACGAGTCAGGCGAACGCCTTCGGCGAGAACCCGGTGGCCTTCAATTACAACGGCATTTACATCGCCCGGCCTTCGGGTTCTGTGGGATTCTTCTACGACCTGGAGCGCGTGGAGGTCGTCAAGGGTCCGCAGGGCACGCTCTATGGGCGCAACGCGACCGGCGGCGCCATCAACGTCCTGCCGCACCGCCCGCTGCTCGGCGAATTTGGCGGCGACTTCACGCTGGAATACGGCAACTACGACGCCACAAAGGTGATCGGCGCTCTCAACTTGCCGATCGGCGACCGGGTCGCCGTGCGCCTCGCCACCCAAATCGCCGATCACGATGCGTATCTTTCGGATGGCTACGATGACGACAAGAGTCGGGCTGGCCGCGCCTCGGTGCTGTTCAAGCCCAGCGACGAGTTGAGCTTCGTCCTGGTCGGGGACTATTACCATCAGGGTGGCCATGGCGGAGGCGGCGTGTTTGTGCCGAGTGACTATTTCCCGCAGGCGCCGGCCATGGGCGACCGGATCGGAGTTGCGGATCCCCGCGCCAGTGCCGCGACCCAGGCATTTGCCGTGGCGCATCCCCCCGCAGATGGCCTGATCGCAGCCGGCCTGATCGACACGCCGCAGCGCGACGGTTTCAACGACAACAACTATTACGGTCTCAGTGGACAGGCCGACGTACAGACCGGTTTTGGAACCTTGTCCGTCATCCCTGCATGGCGTCGAAGCGAGGTGTCCTATCGCACGTACGCCATCGGCTTTCTTGGGGAGTCCAACGAGGACAACGATCAGACCTCGCTGGAGATCAGGCTCGCTTCGAACGAGGACCAGCGGCTGCGCCATGTCGTGGGTGCCTACTACTTTCAGGAAAAGACGGACGCTTCCAACCAATACTCGTCTGGGGCGATCTCCACTACCCTCTATGTACCGCATGTGAAAACCGCAAGCGCGGCGGCCTTTGGTCAGCTGACGTTCGACGTGACCGACTCTTTCCGCCTAGTGGGCGGCGCCCGGTACACCGACGAGACGCACAAGCAGCACACCGCTCTGGGTGTTGGCAGTCCCGCCAGCCCCATTCCCGTGCTGGGCGATGAGTTTACCGGTAAGCTGAATTTCTCCAAGGTGACCTGGAAGGCGGGCGTCGAATTCGACGCAGGTCCAGACTCGCTGCTATATGCGAACGTTGCGACGGGCTTCAAAGCCGGCGGCTTCTTCGTCGCGGCGCCGCCCGATAACACGTTCGATCCGGAAGAGCTGACCGCCTACACCATCGGCTCGAAGAACCGGTTCATCGACAACCGATTGCAGTTCAACGTCGAGGCCTTTTATTGGGATTACAAGGACCAGCAGATCAACTTCGTGGGTGGAGTGAACACCCCGACCGGTGTCGCGTTGGCGGCGGTGACTCGCAATGCCGGCAGCGCCCGTCTTTATGGCGTCGAGACGGAACTGATGTTTGCGTTGACCGCGCGCGATACTCTGTCCGTCGATGTGCAGTATCTGAACGGCAAATACGAGAGCCTCGCTTTCACGCTGGACTCTCCGACCGGACAGCCGGCCCGCAGCGGCTGTGACGTGACGAACCCGCGCCTGGCCAACCCCGGCACGCCCGATACGTCAATGCTCTTCGACATGAATTGTGCCGACAAGAGCGCGCTCAACTCGCCGGAATGGTCGGCGACCCTGGCCTATGAGCACAGCTTCCCGCTGGGTACCGCCCTGGATCTCTTGTTTGGTGCTCGGAGTAAGATCGAGTCCAGCCGCGAGCTGACCATGGACTATCTACCGGAAACGCACCAGAGCGGGTACACGATGTCCGATGCGTACCTGACCTTGCAGGACGGTAATACGCGCTGGTCCGTCACGGGGTTCGTCAACAACATCGAGGACGAGACAGTCAAGTCGAACCTCACGATAGGCCCGATCCTCCAGACGGGGGTTGCCTTGTTGCGACCACCGCGGACGTATGGCGTTCGGGCCAGCATGAAGTTCTGAGCTGGGAACGGCGGCGGGAAGGAAGATAGCGCAGACGCTCGGCAATGGCTGAGCTGCTGCGCTGTCCGGCCCGCCGGTCCGGCACGCACCTCGAACGTCGAGCGGGTGTGGCGAGACCGCCGCCTCGATATCATCAACCGCGATACCATTAACGAAGCCGATAGGATCGCGGTGATCGAATGCGCCCGCGCGACGCGCGGGGGACCTCTCCATATCTGTTCTCGCACAGTCGTGCAATTGCTGGCAACTTGCCGATGGCGGGTGGACATGCCCGGACTGAGGGACAAGCGGCTCAGGAATGCGGCCGCAGCCAAGCACCGGGCACCCGTCGAACTGGTCGGCGTTTGAGCTCAAGTCCGCGGCGCTGCATTTGGTGCTCACTGCCGTCATCGACATCGCACGGTCAAGAATGCCGGGAGGGCTGGCATAACGACCGTGCGCATTCCGTTTCGCATCATCGCCGGATGGTTACTTGAGAGGTGAATGACGCTAAGCGGCCGGGCGTGGTTTATCCTTGCGTAATGATTGGCAGGCGCGGGCCGATTCATCCCGCGAAATCAGGTCAAGGCGGAAGAGAACGTTTTGGGGCCAAGTAGAGATCAACAGGAGAGTTTCGTGAATCTAGAGTTGAAGACGCGGCGTGTGATCACGGGCCACGATGAGAACGGGGAAGCTGTCGTTGTTGCCGACGAGGTGCTCGTCGGCACCCTGATGCAGCCGGAACAGGCCGGTGGCGACCGGCGGGTGTCGGGCATTGAGCTGTGGGGGACCTCCACCAGTCCCGTCGACAATTCGGACGATGCGATGCCCGCGCAGAAACGCGGCTGGCGTGGGCATACTCAGGAGGGGAAGGGGAACCGCAGCAAGTTCCGTATCGGCAGGTTTGCCCCGGGACACATCGCGCCCATGCACCGGACCGAATCCCTCGACTATGCCATCCTCGTTGAAGGAGAGTGCGACCTGTTGCTTGACAGCGGGCAAGCGACGCGTCTTCGTGCCGGTGACGTGCTCATCCAGCGCGGCACCATGCATTCCTGGATCAACCGTGGCGACACACCCTGCACCTGGTTCTTCGTGCTGCTCGACGCCGATCCGGTGAAATCGGGCGGAGCCGAATTGACCCAAGTCATGGGAGATTGTCCCGACGTTGAGCGCTTCTATCCGAAGTAGTTGAGTAGATCGGACGATCTCGACGAAATATTCGATCGCTTCATGGCGCGTCGCTTCGAGTGCGCCAGGCGGTCGAAACGCCCGTGATGATCGGTTCCCGATCGACGCGGCGCGATTTTCTTGAAGAGGACCATCGGGCCGCTCATCGTCACTGGCATTTCCGGCGGTTCTGTTTTGGTCGGCGTCAGCGCGATTTCCAACGGGATCAGCAGGCGAAGAACTAGCGGCCCGCCTGGCGTTTGCCCGATGCAGGTCGCTCTCGCCGAGAAAATCACCGCCCCGATGCCAGTTTCTTTGCAGGAGACAGATCCTCAGACAGCATTTGCGCCGAGGAAATCAGCAGCAAAACCAACCGATGCTCAAGAGCCCGGTCAAGAATCTTTGCTTCGACAACCAAACTCAGGCTTGCCGTTGCGCCGGAGGTCGACGCCACCAACGGCACAGCAATACCTACCAGGCCCTTGTCAATCTCGCCGCGCGTGATGGCGTATCCGGCACGTCGCACGGCCGCCAGATGATGCCGTAACTCTTCAAACTGCTTATGCCGGGTACGGCGAGCTAAAGTCTCCTTCTCCCAAAGGCGTTTCAATCGTCTCGCGGGGAGCTGAGCCAGAATGACTCGTGAGGTCGCGCCGAGCATGAGCGGCATTGGCCGGCCGCGCTCATAGCTGGGATGAAACGTGGCGCCAGGCACCGCCGCATCGGCGATGCACATCACCGTTTCATGATAGAGCCGGGCAAGCAGGCCCACGCAGACAATCTGCGCTTGGCGGACCACTTCCTGCAAAATCGGTTTGCCCATCTGCATCAGCGGGTCCGTCAACCGCGTAAGACGATCGAATTCCACAAACGCAGCGCCGAGCCGATACGTCGCATTTGCCGAAGGTTCGAGAAAACCTTCGGCAACCAACTCTCGCACAGTTCGATAAACGGAACTCGCCGGCACCTCCAGGGCGTCCGACATGGCGAGTACGGTCCATGCGTCTCGCGTTTCACTGAACAGGCGCAAGACCGTCGTAAAGCGGCTAAGGGCAGGCATGTTCCCGTTACTCCCTTGCGGATCTTTCCGCCAAAGCCGACGTGCTCCGAGCTTTCTTTCTACGTCGAACCACGGACGAGTCCGATAACAGGCAACCACGTGTATGCATAAAAAAACGAAAATATCGAAATCAAGTCGATGAAAGAGTTCGCGGTTACATAGTTATCATATGTCGATAATATCGTATTGAGCGAGGTCAACACGAAAACCGGCGGAATTTGCGGCGATGCGGCGGATTTCAGCGAGAGGGTCCGCAGGCAGTCTCCCCGTACACCGGCAACAAAACAAATCGAGAGAGGACATAGGAGTGTTTCTATCCCCGGTCCCGAAGAAACCATCAGAAGACTGGAGAGTCACGAGCGGCTCGATGACGGCTGCTCAATCCATCAGGATCACACCCTTGCCGCCGATCTTCTGGCCGTGCTCGAGATCGGCGATCAGCGTGATGGCGCCATCGAGCGGCACGGTCTTGTGGTCATCTTGATCTTGCTACTACGTGACTAGTCGCTTCATGGCGTTGTGCAGCACCGATTTGAAAGCTGGACGGAACAAGAATTTCTTCGCCAGGGGCCAGACCTTGGCCACGGTCGTCATTTCCGGTTGGATGTATGCCTTGCTGTCGGAGAGGTTCTGCGGGTCGAACGCGTTCTTGGTCTTTCTCATCCAATCATTCACGTGGCCCAGGCCAGGCCCGTACAGGTCGGCCGCATCTCCAATCAGGAAGGCCGAAATTCCAACATCGCCACCCCGCTGATCGGCCTTGTTAAACGACGCCAGTGTGTATTCCATATTCCCAGCGGTGGCTTCTAGGTCCGTCCGATCGCAGTTGGGCGCATTCTCGGTCCAGAAATGCCGCCCTTCGCTGGGCCACATCCAGTTCTGGTCGGGATGCGCGTTGATCATCCAGCCCTTGGCCAAGGGATCTTCCATCAGCTCTTCGGTCAACTTTGCAACCTTGGGCAACAACGCAAACGAATCCAGAACACCCATGCTGGTACCGCCGCCCATGCCGCGACGGCCGGAACGGCCCACATGAATCGACGTCGTCAGGGTGAGCGCAAGCAGTTCCTGCTCCTCCTGGGTCGTGGGAACCTCTCTACCTCCCGTCCTGTGCACGATCGCGTCGAAGACTTCTTCCTTGTACTTGATCTCCTCGTCGGAATAGGCGGTGAGCAGCATCGACCAGCCGTACCCGGCATCGCTGCGTGCCACCGGCGGCAACTGCCCTGACTTGAACGAATCGTAGTACTCCCGGTTGGTCTGCGTGAGCATGAGGCCGATGCAATCCGGCGGGACACGGGTCATCACCGTGACGATATTCGCAGCGTTGAACTCGAAGGTCGCCGCGCTCATCGCTTCCCAACTATCCCAGGCCACTTGGTGGAACTTGAAGTTTGGCGGCAGGCGCATGCCCAGCAGCGGATTCCGGCCGGTCAGTTCCATCTTCTGCGGGCCCGACCACGGATGCAGCTTGTAGCCGATCTTCGTGAACACGCCCAACCCGCCGAGGCTTCCGAGAACCCCGCGGAGGATGCCGCGAAATCCCGGCCCCGGCCCTTCGCCTGTGAACCAGTCTTCTCCGGAACCTGCGCTGCCGATCCTGACAATCTCGCCCATGGGCGTGACCCATTCGAGCGAGAGCAGGTTGCGCGCGTTGTTGCTCGTGAAGTTGCCGGGTAGTCCGACGCCGCAAAACGAGGTTGCCGATGCCAGCGGCGAGTGGACTGGCCCTGCGCCGATGACGTGGCAGAACAGTCCCACCTTCCTAGCCTCCGCCAGCAACTGCCCCGCGGTCACATAGGGCTCGAGGATCGCCATCTGATTTGCCGCATCGATTTGCAGCCGGTTCATGCGTCGCAGGTCGATGCAAACCGAGCCTGCGGTGCCAACCCCGGCGAGGTTGCCGTAGCCGGTGCTGTGGGCCTTGAACTTGATGCCGTGCTTCACGCACGTCTTCACCACGGCGGCCACTTCTTCGGTGCTGGACGGCAGGACGATCGCGCCGGGCGGATTCCCCAGCAGCGTCTTGGTGGCCGAACTGCCGCCGATACCGACCCAATCATGACTCGCCAGGAAGTTGTCGTCCCGATTGACGTAGGCCGCCCCCAGGATCGTGCACAGTTCGTTGAAGACTTCAGTCGAGAGCAGTGTCATGAGCTCATTTCCCCTGTCAGGTCGGCCAGCAGCTCGAATAGGCCCTTGACCTTGAGCGGCATATTGCGTTGCTCGGCCACCGTGGCGAGATGGCTCGTGCAGGTCGAACTGGCGGTCACCAGCGTCGTCGCTCCCGCCGCCACGGCTTCGTCGAGGCGGCTTGCGGCGGCCATCTGCGCGAATTCGGGATAGGCCTTGCTGGCAGCGCCGCCCGCTCCGCAGCAATAGGAGTATTCGCGATTGCGCTCCATCTCGACGATCTCTGCCCCCCGAATCTGCGCCAACAGGTCGCGCGGTACTTCGTAGTGGCCGCCGACCCCAAAACGCACCCGTTGCGGAGGGTCCTGCACCGACAGCTGCTCCAGCACCTTGATCCGGCTTCCGTTCCACGGCTCGAAGGGCTCGCTCAGGCGGCCCAGTCGGCAGGCGTCGTGATAGGTCAGCGTTTCGCTTGAGCGAGCATCGATCTTCAGCCGTCCCTCTTTCACTAAGGACGAAACGAATTGCGTTACGTGCAAGATGTCCGCCTCGATCGACAGACCAAGACGCGGATAAATATTGCGAAAGGTGGCATACGAATCCGCGCTGCAAGTCACTATCGTGCGCGCTTTGGAGGCCCGGAAGAGCGCCAGGGTCTGCTCGGCGAGTTGTCTGGCGTCCTCCTGGAAACCCAGATCGAACGCCACGCCGCCCGAATTCACCTCGGCATCGAATGCTATGCCGAAATCAATGCCGGCCTTATCAAGCAGAGAGACGATGAACGTGAGTTCTCGCCACCTGGAGGCGTCGTAGGCATTGTTGCAGCCGACATGAAGGAAGACATCCGCCGGACGCTGCGTGATGTCCTTGATGGAGAGCCCCTGCGCCCAGCGCGACCGCTCGTGGCGCTTGCCCAGGAAGGTCCCCTCTTCGCGAAGCTGCTTGCGCAGATCGTCATAGACCTTGGGAGCTTGGCCGTCGGAGGCGATCCTGGCACGAAGCTCGTAGAGATTGCTGAGAAGATCGACATTCTCTCCTTGAAGGAACTTGCACATCGTGTCGCAGGCACCGCACATCGTGCAGGCATAGACGCTGCGCACCAGATCCCCGCTGTACGACGCCTTGTTCTCCAGCATCGCGTAGGCGGTGATGTTCTTTCCGCCACCGCTGTAGGCGTGGAAACTTCCGTATTCGATGCTGGGGCAGATGGATGAGAATTGCTTGCTTGCAGGGATCGGAACCCATTTGCATTGCGAGCAACGGGTGCATCGCTCCATATGCTCGCGACGATCTTGCAGGGACATGTTTTTGAACTCTCTTTAGAAACACAGCTTGCCGGCGTTCAGAATGTGATTGGGGTCGAACATCTGCTTCACGGTTTTCAGATACGTAGTAATGGTTGGATCCTTCGCATAGGCCATCTGCGCCCAGTTGCCATAGGGCCGGCTGAAGAACCCGCCCAGCCCGCTGCAATCGCGCGCCAGTCGATCTGCGAACTCGATCGCCTTTACCTGGTAGTCGCTTCGATGAAACAGAGTGAATTCCATATGGCACGACACACCGTGCACCATGGGCTGGATGTAGATGCCGACCGGAACCTGCATTGCCTGCCCCGCCTGCAGGCCAGGGTCGAGGAAGCGCTGAACCTTGTCCAATTGGGTCAGGAAGAAGACTTCGCGATGGCCGCCTAGCGGAGCATCCTTGTAGTAGTTATCCGGCAAATTCTCTTGCCGGTGTGCAATAGCCTGCGCAACGGCGGCAAACGTCGCGGTGATATCGATCGCGCCGTGCTTGCCGGCAAGCTCCAGCAGAGTGTTGGCCTGATAGGCCATCCGTTTTTCCGGCAGGTAATCCGGCGCGGTGAGGTTGACATACAGCAGCCACGGCGGCAGCTTCTGCGCGTCCGTCCCTTGCCACGATAGGCCTGCCGCGGCGGCACACTGAACATTGTTCAGAATGAAGAGCTGCCCACCGTAGCGGCGGCGCAGGAAATCCTGCGCCAAACCGGCAAGGGTCTCCACCTTTTGCGCGCCGATGAGGAAGGCGCTTTCCCGCGCCGGGATGCGTTCGCAATAGATCGATCCCCACTTCACTACCCCCAGCGTACCCTGGGCGCCGCAGAGGACCCGCGTATAGTCCGTTGCTATCGGCCCCATCGTCATCATGTGGCGTATGCCGCTCTTGAGATTCTCCTCGAGCGTGCCCGTGACGCCGGCGCCGCCGGTGCGAAACTCAGCTCCGCCGCCGAACGTGAAGTCGAGCGCCGCCAGTGGGTCGCTCGAATCCCAATGATCGCAGGGACTCGTCGTCGGTTCCCGCTCGAGGAAGGTCGTCAGCACGGATTTCGTGCGTCGCGGCAGCAGCGGCTTCTGCGCGCGCAAGCCGTGCGAGCGGAGATATTGGTCGAACTCCGGGAAGGTCACGCCCGGCTCGATGATCGCGATTCGGTCGCGCCCATCGGCATGAATGACGCGCTTGAGCCGCGAGAGATCCAGGATGACGGAAGCTTTCTCCGGCAGCGTATCCCCGCGACGCCGCGTCCCGCCCGGAGAGCTCACCGGCACGAGCGGAACCCGGTGCCGATTCGCCCAACCGATCACCTGCGTCACTTCGGCGGCATTGCCCGGCGTGACACACGCCACGGCAGTTCCTCTGGAGCGGCCGTATGCGTCCGCCGAAAAATCCGCCAAGGCGGCCGCATTGCGATTCGTCTTGATCCCGCCTGGGATCTTCGCAAGGATTTTTTCCACCTCAATGGGCGTTTCTGCTCGCATTAGTGATCGTCTCGTCTAATTTAGTTTTATCGGACGTCGGGACGTCGTGCGCCCGCTTCATCCATTCAGTGGCTGGCTGTCGAGACATCGACCCGCTTGCCAAGCATCTTGCTCAAATCGTGCCGATGCTCTTGCAGCCAGGCACGAACCGTGGTCGGCTTGCGGCCGAGAATGCGCTCCAGCGTGTCGTTCAACGACCAGGCGACATCATTCGCATCTTCGTAGCGGAAAAAGTGCCACAGAAACTCAGGAAACTCCGGCTTCACGAAGCCGAACTTGACGGCTGGTTCCATGATGGCAAGGAAGCCTTCCTTGCTCGAGTCATATTCGAAGTCCAGGAGAAGCACCTCGCTCATCATCTTCGCGACATCGGCGACGTACAGATTGTCGTTGCCGTTGTTGAGCGTGTGAAATTGATCGATATGGCGGGCGTTATCGCTCAGCAACAGCCGCGCGGCGGCCTCTCCTATGTCTCTGGGGTCCAGGAACGGCACGCGCCGATTCGGCCAGGTGAATTTGCCGGGCGACAGCATCGGGAACCGGTAAAAATTGTCCATGAAACTCGCACCGAGATTGAGGTAGGTGATCGGCAGCCCGGAGTCGTGCAGCAGCCGCCATGCGATGGGATGCTGGACCTCCAACCCCCAACCGAACTTCGTTAGCTCTACAGGTATCCTGCGTGGAATCGGCGATGGATACGCCGAGAGCGCGCGAATCATGTGCACCAGACGATTGGAGCTGCGAATCGCCGAAATAAGATGGGTCATCGCAGCTTGTTCATCCGTGCCACCGGGCGTGATGACAAACAAGCCTTCCATCTGCGCAACCGCTGCGGTGAGCGACGGCAGATCGTTGTAGTCGCCAAGCGCCACCTCGCAATCCGGAAAAGCCGCGCGCAGCTGCGCCGTCTTGTCCTCACTGCTGGAGATCAGCCGCAGTTTGATATTAGGCGCGTGATAGCGCAGCCAGCGCGCCATGGGCCCGCCGATGTGTCCGCTCGCCCCGAAAATACCGATGCTGGCCGGAACCTTCTTCACATCAGACTCCTGGAAGTGACGCGTTGACGGTGCGCTGATTACCATCGTCACTGACGACCGCGTGGTCAGTATCTCGCCCTGAAGGAAATACCATACGTCGCAGGCATCCCTACTGTGCGCTCCACCACATCGGAACTGCCTCGCTCTATGTCCAGGAGATAGAACTTATCCAACACGTTACGGCCCCACAGCTCCACACGCCATTTTTCATCCTGCGTTTGGATGCCGGCGCGCAGATCCACGAGAGCGTAGCTGGGAATCTCGAACTGTGGATCTTCGCCATAGACCGATTGGGCGGCAGACCGATACGTACAGCTGGCGCCGAAGAACGCCGAGAGATTACTACTCACTGCATGCTCGTACTGCGCATCGGATACCAAGTGCAATTCCGGCGCGTTGGTGAATGATTCCCCCTGGATATCGACGGGTCGACTGAAGCCATCGCTCACTACGAAGCTGTCATCGACGTGCGAACGCAAATAGGAAGCCCCGACAGTCAAGCGCAAGCCGGCCAGCGGCAGCGCGGTCATTTCCAGTTCCGCGCCTTTGATGTTCGACTTTGGAATATTCACGTTGGACGCCACTGTTCCGAATGGCGGCAACTCCACGAACCCGAGAGTTTGCTTATCGCGGTAATCCGCGTAATAAACGGCTCCCGCGATTTGCACTGCCCGCCCCAGTGCGGCTTTGATTCCAACCTCATAGGACAGCACCGATTCCTGCACCACCGGCTTCAACTGTTCGGCACCTACTGCCGGCAGAGGCTGGAACCCCCCTGCCTTGTAGCCCTTTGTGACGTTTGCATAAACGAGCGTTTCCGACTGCGGCTTCCAGCTCAACCCGACGCGCCAGGAAACGTTGTTCTCATCGAGACTGTTGGTCACGATCGGAAGCGTGACCAGATTCTGATCCATGGTGACACAGGCCCCGGGCGCCGCCGGTTGCGAAACCCCTCCCGACTGTATACGCAGAAAGTCGACCGCGGCAGCCAATGCACCGTCGCCGCCATCCCCCAGACAACCATGAAAATCCCGCTTCTGCGTCGTGTAGCGCGCGGCAGCCTGCGCCGTGAGGCTCTCCGTCAACGTATAGTCCACCGCCGCAAAGACCGCCTCGGTGTCGACTTTCTCATTGGAGGAGCTGAAGAAATCCGTATAGCGCAGCGGCCCCACCCCGGAGGTGCTTGACGTGTAAGTGACGAAATTCGTGAGGTCCACTGTGTCGTGCTGATAGTTGACCCCAAGAGTGAAGTGGGTACGAGTCCACAAGTCGCCCGCTAAGCGCAGTTCCTGCGAGAACGAGTCAATCGACGTATCCTGTGCATTGAAAATATTATTGAAGCTCGTGCCATCGACATCGGTACCAGAGGGTGCCGAATAGTCGGAATAGGCGCTGATGGAAGTGAGTGTCAGTGTCTGCGCCAGATCGAAATCCGCCCGCAACGAGCCTTGGTAGAAATCCTGATCTCGCTGCAGAGGCTGGGACGGATTGGCATCCCAGTCGGCGATCCGGGCATCATCGGGCGCCGCCGGCAAGTCGCGCAGGGCAAAGTAGCTTTCGGGATATCCCGGCGGCGTGTCATTGATCGATCTTTGCGGAGCAAACCGCACGTACTGGTTAGCCTGAGAGTCGGATTTGTCATGCCACGTATTCAAATTGAGCTCGAATCTGGACGCATCGCTGGGGTTCCAGTCGACCAGTAACCGTGCCGCGTCAGAGTCCTGCTTTCCCAACTCATCCCCCGGC
>JAIBJL010000373.1 GCA_020029545.1 Gammaproteobacteria bacterium | reverse complement strand
GCGGGCAAGTGCCCACGCAGCAGATCGTCCGGCGTGAACACCCGATCGCCGTCCAAGCCCGCGATCGGCCGTCCATTGTTGCGGCCGAAACCATCGCGACGCCAGTGGCAGCCGGTTGCCAGCACGACATCCTCGGCGCCGAAGTCGATGACATCCTGCGCGGTGAGCGTGTGGTCTCGATAGATTGCGACATTCGGCATCTTGTGGATCTGCCCGATGCGCCAGTCGCGAACGCGTGCCCATTCGGCCAGGCCGGGTAATCGCGACTCCAGCGTGACGCGTCCCCCCAGTTCGCGTTGGGCTTCCGCAAGATGCACTTCATAGCCACGTTGTCCCAACGCGCGCGCCGCTTCAAGGCCGGCCGGGCCGCCGCCGACCACCAGGATGCGGCGCGGTGAGCCGCGCGGCGCGATGCGATCCGGATGCCATTGCTTGCGCCATTCTTCACCCATGGTGGGATTTTGCGTGCAGCGAATGGGAGTCACCGTCATGTCGCCTGAGACGCAGATATTGCAGCCGATACATTCGCGAATATCGTCGATGCGCCCCTCGGCGATTTTGCGCGGCAGAAACGGATCGGCAATCGAAGGACGCGCGGCCCCGATCAGGTCGAGCACACCGCGGCGGATCTGGCTCACCATGGTGTCCGGCGAGGTGAATCGGCCGACGCCGACCACGGGTTTGTTGGTCAACGCCTTTACCCAGTGCGTGAACGTCTCCTGGTAGCCTTCAGGGGCGAAACGCGACGTCTGCGAATCCATGTACCAGGCAGCGATGTTCACGTCCCACAGATCCGGCAGGTCGGCGAGCAGCGCGACCACTTCCTTGGCTTCGCTCAGCTGCATGCCGTCAATGCCCTGAAACTCTTCCGTCGCAAATCGCACGGCGACGGCGCAGCGATCGCCGACCGCGTCCTTCGTATCCTCGATGAGTTCGCGCAGCAAGCGCACGCGATTCGCCAGCGTGCCGCCGTAGTCGTCGTCACGTTGATTGCGCCGTCGCTGCAAGAAATGCATCGCCAGCGACAGGTCGTGGGCGGCATAAACGTAGATGATGTCGAAACCGGCGCGTTTCGCGCGCAACGCCGCGTCGCGATGCCAGCGTCGATAGTCGCGGATGTCCTGCAGCGTCATCGCGCGCGCCTGCTGCGGGTAACCGTACTTCAACGGTTGATGCGATGGTGCCAGCGCGACTTCGCGCGAATACAGGTTCGATGCCGTCGGCCCAGTGTGCGTCAATTCGATGGCCGCCAATGCGCCGTGCGCGTGCACCTTCTCGCACATCAATGCCAGCGCCGGAATGTCATCGTCATCCCACAGGCGCGCTTCGACATAGGGCGACACATCACCGCTCGGGTGAATCTCGCACTCCTCGGTGCTGACGACGGCCCAGCCGCCCTCGGCCTTCACCTCGCGCATCGCAGCGTGCGCTTCGGGCATGGCGTGCCCCATGCCGTTGCAGTGAGGTACCTGATAGAACCGGTTCTTCGCGGTCACCGGGCCGATGCGAACGGACTCGAACAGAATGTCGTAACGAGGATCGCGCATTGCACTGAAGGCCGATGGGATGTGGCAGTGCATAATAGTGCAGACAGGGCGCCAGACTAGCGTATTGGAGCGAGCCGCGCATTGAAGCGGAGCCAAGCGCCCCGCTATCGAGGGTCACGCCGCCGGGGCTTGCGCAGAATCACAAGCAATGTGGCTGCCAGCAATCGGTTGACCGGCGTCGGTTAGTCCATGGAGACGCGCGCCGTTCGGGTGGTGAACGGCAACCAGCGCGGCGTTTTGCGGCAATAATCGACATACGAGTCGCCGAATACAGACGCAAGATAAGGCTCTTCGTAACGGGCGATATACACGGCAGCAAAGCGCATCCAAATAATCAGCCACAAAGCGATCAACGGCGAGCTGTACGTCAAAATCTCGCCGATCAACACTACATTGAGGCTCCACATCATCGGATGCCGCACCAAACGGTACGGCCCCGAGGTCACCATGCCAGCCGGCCGTTCGAGCGGGGAAATCGAATCGCGACTATGAAGATACTTAAGCACCGCGCACCACAGCGTCAGCATGCCGCCTAACTTCATTAATAGCGCGCCGATCCGATCGAGCATTTGATACTGCGGCAACTCGATGCCCCATTGCATTTCCCACGACAGAAACGCGTGCGGAAACACATACAACACGCCAAACGGCCCAATAAACAAATAGACCAGCGTATCGACCGACTTAAGCATCCTATTCATATCCCATCCTCACCGTCGAAAAATCGCAGTACAGATAAGGGGACAGGCTTATTTCAATCCGTCGAGATTCGGTATCTGTGGCATCTTCGAAGACCGTCGTAGCAACGGTTGCTTCTCGAAAAACGTCTCGCGAAATTCAGAACGGTCCAGACCCAGATCGATCATTGGGCACTCCTCCGTGAGCGTGCTGCTTGCATGTTGTTGACTAGTGGCGGATCAGCATCTTATTGAAAGCGCTTGAGCACAATGGCGTGTACTTAATGGCGTGTACTTATACAGCCGGTTCGCCAGACCGATGCGCTCGTTACTGCCTGCCTGTTGAAGATCTATCTTGCGGCCATTCAAAAAAATCGTGACGGATTCAACACCAATCTGTATCTCTGCTGTCGCCATAGGGCGCCACTCGCTTTAACTCCAGGGACTCGCACGAAGCAGATAGCGCTCTCGATCGAGCGAGACGCTCGAAGCTGCGAAGCTGGTTTCAACACGCGGAGTCTCCGGGACGTCGGGATAGTCATCCTCAGGGTTCTCACGCCCTCCCTCACCACCGATCATGGGTTCGGGAACGGGATAAACGGGATAGGTGTAAGGCGGGGCGGTGAACAACCTCTTCTACCTTTGCAGGAGGAGCGACGTCGTCGGTGTCCTCGCCATCCCTGCCTGCAATCTATGCCAGCTCGTCGGCCATCAACAGCCGAATGCCCGAGAATTCACCGCTAAAGTGTCTCATGTGCCCTCCTTGGTAGTTTGTATTGCCTGCCGAAAGAATGAAGCAAAAAAATACCGTGGTCAACATCTCGAAACAGTGATGAGATTCCCGACGCCTCCATTGATGTCAACGTCGCAAATCGACGGCACGCATGCATCGATTTCTGATCGCATCCAGAATAGATTTGGCAATCAAGAATCGAAAATCGCATTCCGGCCCATGTGGTTTGCGTTGATTGTTCAACCACGACATATGAATCATAATCGCACACGTGAATACCATTCGAGTCACAGCGCGCTTCAATGGACCCTCTGGTTCGGCAAACGGCGGTTACGCAGCAGGACTCATTGCCGCGGCGGTCGGAGAAACCGTCAAGGTGCGACTGCTGCGGCCGGTGCCCTTGGACTGCGATTTGTTCGTGACGGGCGCGGACCCCTCGTGGGAGATTCGTTCCGGCGATGCGGTCGTCGCGACGGCGACGATGACGACAGTGGATGTCGTTGCGCCCGCACCGATGCCTTACGTTGAAGCATTGGGTGTTTCGCTGCACTTCGAGGGCTTCTCGAAGCATGCCTACCCGGCTTGTTTCGTGTGCGGTACGGCACGCGCTCCCGATGACGGCTTGAGAATTTTCCCCGGTCGAGTGCCGGGTACCACAACAGTCGCCGCGCCTTGGATGCCGGGACATTCGCTGGATGATGGGAACGGCAAGGTAGGGGCGGAATTCGTCTGGGCCGCGCTGGATTGTCCGGGCTATTTCGCTTCCGCCAGTCCCGCTGCGGCGTTACTCGGAGAACTCGCCGTTCATATCGATCGACTGGTCCACGTCGACGAACCGTGCGTGATCATGGGTTGGAAAATAGTGCAAGAGGGGCGCAAGCACCGCGTCGGTACCGCGCTCTTCGACGAAGATGGCGAGCGTTGCGCGGTCGGTGTTGCGACCTGGATTGAGCTGCCGAAGGCCGCGGCCTTGTAGGTTCGATTGCAATCGAACTTTTTATTCGCTAAGCCATTGCGCCGCGCTTTTGCCCGAAATCCTGCCGCTTGCGAAACAGGCGGTCAGCAGATAGCCCCCGGTGGGTGCTTCCCAGTCGATCATTTCCCCGGCGCAGAACACACCCGGCATGGAGCGAATCATCAAGTGTTCATCGAGCGCGTCGAAGCGAATGCCGCCAGCCGTGCTGATCGCTTCCTCGATCGGACGTGCACGCGCGAGTTTGATCGGCAACGACTTGATTGCGGTCGCGAACTTGTGAATGTCCAGCAGGTCGGTGCGCGGCACGATCTCATAGAGCAGGCCCATTTTGACGCCGTCGATACCCACAGTGCGACGCACATGCTCGGTGAACGAGCGCTTGCCGCGCGGCTGCGACAGTTCTTTTTCCAGTCGTTCCCGCTCGCGAGCCGGCGCCAGATCGATGCGTAGCTCTGCTGCTCCATCGCGAGCAATCGTGTCTCGCAAGGCAGCCGACAGCGCATAGATGATACTGCCCTCGATGCCGTTCGCGGTGATCACGAATTCGCCTTGCAGAGTTTGCGCCGCTTGCGCCGATTGCGCAGCGCCGGTGCTCACGATCACGGATTTCACCGGATGACCCGCGAAACGCTGCGTAAACACCGGCGTCCATTCGACATCGAAACCGCAATTCGAGGGCTGCAACGGCGCGATATCGACACGCGGCCGCAGCCATTCCACCCACGCGCCGTCCGATCCCAGTTGCGGCCAGCTGCCCCCACCCAACGCCAGCACTGTTGCATCCGGCTTGACGATGGCTTCGCCTTCCGGCGTCTGAAATCTGCAGTGGCCCTCGGGCGAGATCCCTACGCAACAATGATTCACGTGAAAACGCACGCCACTGTCACGCAGTCGCCGCACCCAGCGACGCAGCAGAGGCGCCGCTTTCAGATCGGCAGGAAATATTCGTCCCGAGGTGCCGATCATCGTGGCGACATTCAAGCCCTGCGCCCAGTCGCACACTGCCTGACTATCGAACGATTGCAGCCACGCGCGGATATCATTTCGTCGATTGCCATAGCGCGCAACGAAGGCAGCGAATCCTTCCGAATGCGTCAGATTCAGCCCACCCTTGCCAGCCAGCAGAAATTTTCGGCCGACCGAGCCTTTGCCCTCGTAGACATCGACTGTCACGCCCGCGGCGCAAGCGACTT
>JAIBJL010000078.1 GCA_020029545.1 Gammaproteobacteria bacterium | reverse complement strand
TTAAGTGATCGTAGCGAGGCGCGTGGCAGATGGAGGACAGTTTTTCGTGTCTTCGAGGCGAATAGCCGTAGCTATTTAACGAGAAGGATCGGAAAAATGCACCCAGCTGACGCCGCCGCAGTAGATCAACCTTAAGTCCGACAGGCTGCTAATGTGGGCAAGTGTAACAGCGAAAGAGCCATTCGGCCGGAGCCGCACTTTGCGGATTGAGCATGCAGATCTGAGTTTGGTTGGCGACCGCGAAGACAACCAGGACCGCGTCACGGTGATTGCGTCTGAAAAGGCGGCATTACTGGTCGTGATCGACGGAATGGGTGGTCATTCCGATGGGAGTCGTGCGGCGGATACCGCGTTACGCAGTCTCATCGACTCCTTCCAGCAAACCCCGCAGCCCGTGTTCGATCCGCTGGGCTTTCTGCATACCTCGCTGGCTCGTGCTCATGATGAGGTGGCGCGGCTTGGCAGCGGCCAGTCGATCGACGCGCGGCCTCGCGCGACCACTGCCATCTGTTTAGTACAGGATGGCGCCGCGTACTGGGCGCACGTCGGTGATAGTCGCGTGTACTGGATCCGCCACGGCAAGGTACAAGTGCGTACGCGCGATCACAGTCACGTGGAGTTGCTGCTGCGTGAGGGTAAGATCACCGAAGATGAGGTGGCCACGCACCCCATGCGTAATTTCGTCGAGTGTTGCCTGGGAGGCGATCCCGCTATCCCGGAGATGACGATCAGCGGTCGCCATGTGCTCGCGGCGGGCGATGTGCTGCTACTGTGTACCGACGGCATCTGGGCTAATCTGAAAGATTCGGACATCGCCGGCTTTTTTCGCGACGATGTGCAGAATCTGCGCGCCTGGCTGGAGGCGCTGGGTCGCCGGGCAGTCCAGGCGTCGGCGCCGTTCAGCGATAATTCCACGGCGGCTGTGTTGCGCTGGCTGCCGAACTGACAGCCCGGCAGACTGCCGGGCTGCGCGTTCGAAGCCCTGCTCGAATATCCTGTGTCGACCGAAGTCCGGTCGACGTCCAACCAACTTCCCGAGGTTTGTCATGAAACGTCGTCCCAGCGGTCGCGCCGCCGATGAACTGCGCACCGTTCGTATTACCCGACATTTCACACGCCATGCCGAAGGCTCGGTACTGGTGGAGTTCGGCGACACGCGCGTGCTATGCACTGCCAGTGTCGAGGAAACCGTGCCGGGATTCATGCGCAACACCGGGCGCGGTTGGATCACTGCCGAATACGGCATGCTGCCGCGCGCCACGCATACGCGATCCCGCCGCGAAGCAGCGGCCGGCAAGCAGGGGGGGCGCACGTTGGAGATTCAGCGGCTCATCGGGCGATCCTTGCGCGCGGTAGTGGATATGAAGGCACTGGGAGAACGCACCATCACGCTGGATTGCGACGTGCTGCAGGCGGATGGCGGCACGCGTACGGCGTCGATCACGGGCAGCTATGTTGCTCTGGTCGATGCCATCGAATCGCTCGTGCGCAAAGGCGCGCTGCGCGAAAGTCCGATTCACGGCCAGGTTGCCGCCGTGTCGGTCGGCATCTGGGCCGGCTCTCCGGTGGTCGACCTGGACTATGCAGAGGATTCCGAAGCTGAAACCGATATGAACGTTGTCATGAACAATGGCGGTGGCTTTATCGAAGTGCAGGGTACCGCCGAAGGCCACGCGTTCCGTCGCAGCGAACTCGACGAGTTGTTGAATCTTGGCGCGAATGCCATCGGCCAGCTACTGGCAAAGCAACTGGAAGCCTTGCAGGCGGATTGAATGTGAAGGCGGCAGCCCACAGGCTACTGGCTACAGCCAAAGCACAGCGATCGGCTTGCGCCTCAAGCCGGTGGACTGTGTGCAAAGGCAGTTCTCCGGCGGTAGCCTGTTACCGGTAGTCCGTTTACCCATTGCATCCATGCGCATTGTCCTCGCTACCAGCAATCCCGGCAAAGTGCGCGAACTGCAGGAGATGCTGCAATCGCGTGGCGTGGAGATTCTCCCGCAGTCGGCGTTTACCCAGGAAAGCGCGGAAGAAACCGGCTTGTCGTTTGTCGAGAATGCGATTCTCAAGGCGCGCCATGCTGCGCGGTTGTCAGGTCTGCCGGCCATCGCCGACGATTCCGGCATCGAGGTGGATGCCCTCCAAGGCGCACCAGGCATCTATTCTGCGCGTTATGCCGGCGTACGCGCGACCGATGAGCAGAACCTGCGCAAGCTCCTCGATGAAATACGCAATGTGCCGACGCAGCAGCGTACCGCGCGGTACCAATGCGCACTGGCCTTCATGCGCTGGGCGCTTGATCCGTCACCGATCGTCTGTCAGGCAAGCTGGGAAGGCGTGCTGATCGATACGCCGCGGGGCGCCGGCGGATTCGGCTACGACCCGATTTTCGAGCTGCCCGATCGCAGGCTCACCGTTGCTGAACTGACACCGTCGGAAAAGAATCTCCTCAGTCATCGGGCCCAGGCATTGCGCGAGCTGATCGGGAAATTGGCATCGCCATGAGTTCGTTACTGGAAGTTCCGCCGCTGGCTCTGTACGTGCACATGCCCTGGTGTGTGCGCAAATGTCCTTACTGCGATTTCAACTCGCACGCGGCGCCGGCGCAGATTCCGCAACGGGAATATATCGACGCCTTGCTGGCCGATCTGGATGTGGACCGTGAATGGGTACCGCAGCGTGAACTGCTGTCGATTTTCTTTGGCGGCGGCACGCCAAGCCTGTTTGCGCCGGAGTATATCGGTGAATTCCTCGAAGGCGTTCGGGCGCGCCTGCCTTGCGCGCCGGATATGGAAGTCACGCTCGAAACGAATCCCGGTACGGTTGAGCGCGGGCGTTTTGCCGGCTATCGCGACGCGGGCATCACGCGCGTTTCGCTTGGCGCGCAGACTTTCAATGCCGAACAGTTGCAAACCTTGGGGCGCATTCACGGCGCGGGAGAAATTCACCGCGCAGTGGACGAGCTCCGGACCGCAGGCCTGCACAACTTCAATCTGGATCTCATGTATGGATTGCCTGCGCAGACGCAACAGCAGGCAGTCGATGATGTCGCGGCGGCGATTGCTTTGCAGCCGCAACATCTGTCGCACTACCAGTTGACGCTCGAACCGGGGACTGTGTTCTACCATCGTCCCCCGCCGCTGCCTGCGCACGATGAGACCTGGGAAATGCAGCTGGCATGTCAGGCGCTGCTGGCAGCTCACGGGTACGCGCAGTATGAAATCTCCGGTTATGCGCAGCCGCAATATCGCTGTCGGCACAATCTCAACTACTGGCAATACGGCGACTATCTGGGTATCGGAGCCGGCGCGCACGGCAAGATCACAGTCGGTGAACGGGTCGTGCGTACCGAGCGCGTGTCCTCACCTCGCGAGTATCTCTTGCGCACACCGGCGCAGCGGTTGAAAGAACAACGCGACATTGGTGGTGCGGATCGCGCGTTTGAGTACATGTTGAACGCGCTGCGACTCCGCGAAGGATTCCGTCTTTCTCAGTTTCAGGCGCGTACCGGCCTGCGGGCTGACAGTATTGATGCGGTGTTGCGGCGAGCCTGTGCGAAAGGATTGCTGTCACAGGCGGACACAGACCAATGGCAGCCGACAGAATTAGGGCTTCGTTTTCTCAACGAGCTGCAGGAGATGTTCCTGCCGATGCCGGATGGCCACACGCCACGCTGAAGGGAAGCGCTCCGATCGATCGGACGAACGTCGTAAGTACGTGAACTGACGCACAAAAACACCCGGTAGGCGCGCTTCGCGCGCAGGCCCGAGCCAAGGGTTATGCACACCTCGCGCCGCGCCTTCGCACTATCATGGGTTGGTGGATAATCTGGAGGCGATGCCTGAATAGGCGAATGTAACCAATTGACAAAGCAGATAAAAAATCACTGGCTAAAAATTGATCAATTCAAAATGACAGATTTTTTAAGCCCTTCAGGTGACGGCAGGGGTATTTAATCCACACAGTTATCCACAGGATTTGTGGATAACTGAGTCGCCCGGGAGCCCCTCCGCGGCTAAACATAAAATACTCGCCTTCAATACCCGTTTTTGCTTGCGGGCATCCGGTCGCATGGATACACTGCGCGACCTTTTCCGTGGGGCGTTCACTCGCCCGGGAACCGCCATGAAAGCCGATATCCATCCCGAATACAAAGAGACGAACGTTACCTGCACTTGCGGTAACGCATTCGTTACGCGTTCTACACTGGGCAACGATCTGCAGATCGAAGTCTGTTCCAACTGCCACCCGTTTTATACGGGCAAGCAGAAGGTCGTCGACACCGGCGGCCGCGTTGACAAGTTCCGCAAGAAATACGCTCGCTGATTTATTGGCGGGTTTTTCGTTCGCTGGGATTCGCAGGGCGCCGCAAGGCGCCCTTTTCATTTCTGGCGTCCCCGGAGAAACGCTGACAGCTTTTTTCGCTGCAAGTCTGTTGCACTTTCTTTGGTGCGGTTGCCCAGGGAACTTGAAGCACTGGCCTGCGCTCAGAAGAGTCAACCGCCGTCACTCGCTGCTGCCGCGCCGGGTTGCTAAGCTTCTCCCGTCCCTTAACTTGCACTCATCGAGCGTCCGCAATGCTCAAGCATGTTGTCAGGCGCATCCCGCCTCTGGTCGTCGTGGCGCTCGCCGTGTCCAGCTGTGCGTCGAATCCCGTTAGCGGCCGACCGGATCTGGTGTTCTCATCGGAAAAAAGCGAGATCGCCAAAGCTCGCGAGGTCCATCCGCTCATGCTGCAACAGTTCGGCGGCGCTTACGACGATCAGCAGCTGCAACAATATGTGAGTGAAATCGGGCAGCGCGCCGCCAAAGCTAGCCAACGCCCTGAACTCCAGTACACCTTCACGGTGCTCGACAGCGAAACGATCAATGCGTTTACCACCGGAGGCGGCTACGTTTACATCACACGCGGCATCATGAATTTTCTGAATTCTGAAGCTGAATTGATGGCAGTGATCGGCCATGAAATCGGGCACATCAACGCCCGTCACCCGGTGAAGCGCCAGACCCAATCGACGCTCAGCAGTATCGGTGCGGCAGCGGTCGGAATCTTCACCGGCAGCGGCGACCTCGCCGGCCTGGCGAATTATGCGGGCGCCGCATTGGTGACGGGCTACGGTCGCGACATGGAGCTGGAAGCCGATCGGCTGGGCGCGGAGTACCTGGCGAAGGTCGGGCTGGCGCCGGAACACATGATCGATGTGGTGCGCTTGCTGAAGAACCAGGAAATGTTCGAAGTGCAGCGTGCACGCGAGGAGAAGCGCGAGCCGCACATCTATCACGGCGTCTTTGCGTCGCACCCGGACAATGATCAGCGACTGACCGAAGTCGTCAAGGCGGCGGACAAAATCAAGCGCGGCGGCACCGAGGTCGATCCGGGCAAGGAACGGTATCTCAAGGCGATTCAGGGACTGCCGGTCGGAGCGAGCCGTGCACAAGGCGTCTTGAAAGCCAATCGCTTCTACCACGCGAACTTAGGGTTCACGCTCGCCTTTCCCAGTGGCTGGCGGGTCGAGAACCAAGCGGATCGGCTGCTGGCTATCTCGCCGCGTAAGGACAGCATCTTGCAAATGCAAACGCAGGCGCCGCCGCCCAATGTGGGACCGCAGGAATTGCTGTCCCGTCTGCTGGCGCGTTCCAATGCCGGGCAAGGGGCAGCGATGGAAGTGAACGGCCTGCAGGGTTACACGGCAGTCGTACGCTCGGCAAACACGAACTTTGGTATCGCACCTGTGCGCTATGCCGTGGTGTTCCACAATAATCTGGCCTACGTATTCGCCGGCGCCAGCAAGGCTTCCAGTGGCGTGCCGTCCGCAGACGCCCTGTTTATGTCCACTATCAAGACCTTTCGACGGCTGAAAGGAAATGAATTCGCTCTGGCGGAGCCGTACAAGGTCAAAGTGATCACCGCGGACAGCAATACTCGGATCGCCGAGCTTGCCAAGGCCTCACCCGTCAAGGAGTACGCGGCCGAACAGCTGCGCCTGATGAACGATTTGTACCCGAACAAGGAGCCGCAGGCCGGACAGTTGATGAAGATCGTCGAATAGCGGCCTCTCGCTATTGGCCTTCGCGATACCCCCATCGCCGCCGGCGCTTGATTCGATCGCGGCGACGTGTAAGTCTGCGCGCCTTAGTTGCATCTGCAAAAAGGCGCTCTGTTTCGCGATAATTTAGCGTGGGAATAGCACATGGCCGAGAAGAAGTTTGAGTTGACCAATCTGGTGACCGGCAAGAAGTCGGTTGCCGAAGTGAAAAGCGGCACGCTCGGGCCGGACGTCCTGAACATCGCGAGCCTCGGCAAGGATCACGGCCTGTTCACGTTCGACCCGGGCTTCATGGCGACGGCTGCCTGCGAGAGCAAGATCACCTTCATCGACGGCGATGAAGGCGTGCTACTGCACCGTGGTATTCCGATCGAACAGCTGGCGGAAAAAAGCAATTTCCTTGAAGTGGCGTACTTGCTGATCAACGGCGAACTGCCCACCGGCGAGCAGTCCGCCGAATTCACGAACGCGATCGGGCATCACACGATGATCAACGAGTCGCTGCTGCGTTTCTTCAACGGCTTTCAGTACAACGCACATCCGATGGCGATGCTATCTGGCGTGGTCGCATCGATGTCGGCGTTTTATCACGATTCGATGGACATCAATAATCCGCGACATCGTGAGATTTTTGCGCACCGCATTATCGCGAAGATACCGACCATTGCGGCGGCGGCCTACAAGCATTCACTGGGTCAGCCATTCGTCTATCCGCGCAACGATCTGGACTACGGCTCGAACCTGCTGCACATGTTCTTCGCCGTTCCCTGCGAGCCGTACCACATTGATCCGGTAACCGCGCAGGCGCTCGATCTGCTGTTCATTCTGCACGCCGATCATGAGCAGAACGCCAGCACCTCGACAGTGCGTCTGGCTGGAAGCACGGGCGCCAATCCATACGCCGCCATTTCCGCCGGCATTTCAGCTCTGTGGGGACCGGCTCACGGCGGTGCGAATGAAGCCGTGCTGGCGATGCTGGAGCAGATCGGCACCGTCGAGAATGTCCCTAAGTATCTCGCCAAGGCCAAAGACAAGAACGACAACTTTCGTTTGATGGGATTCGGTCATCGCGTGTACAAGAATTTCGATCCACGGGCGACCATCATCCGCGCGATGTGCCACAAAGTGCTTGCCAAGCTGGGCAAGTCGGACAATCCGTTGTTCGAACTCGCGCTGAGGCTGGAAGAGATCGCGTTGAAGGACGACTATTTCGTCGAGCGCAAGCTGTACCCGAACGTCGATTTCTATTCCGGCATTATTTACAGCGCGATCGGTATTCCGCCATCCATGTTCACCGTGATGTTCGCGATCGCGCGCACCGTGGGTTGGGTCGCGCATTGGCAAGAAATGATTTCCGATCCGGCCATGAAGATCAGCCGTCCGCGTCAGCTCTACACCGGCGCGGGGAAACGCAACTACGTGGAAGTCGGCAAACGCTGAGGTTGCCCCGACCTGCCAGCATGAACGGATGCTTCATGCTGGTCGTTCGCCACCGAGTACGGCACGAGCTGAATTACCGTGCAAGGTTATTCAGCATCCGTTCTAGGCGCGCTTCATTGTGCTGTTCGGCGATGAGGGTTTCCAACTCGTCGCTGTCGACGCGACGCATCGGTTTCCCGTCCACCGGGCTGGACGGCGACTGGCGAATCCCATTGAGGGGAAATACCACGGCATCGATCGGGCGGTTGCCCGCGACGAACCGGATCACCGGATAGGGCACCAATCGATCCGGTTCGTACCGCAGCCGCCGTTCGGCGACGTGATGCGGCACGCTGTTCTCCATCAGATGCAGGGTGACCGACTCCGGAGACTCGGCGAACAGGTGCAGGTTGACTTCGGAGTGTGATGAAGCAGTGCCGCTGAGCACCGGGCCCACCAGCCGCGGTTCGAATTTCTTCAGCAGGCGCATGGCCTGCAACGCTGTCCGGCGCAGATCGCTCAATATGGATGAATGCGTGCCCGAATCGAACAGCCGATGATGTTCTGCCAGCGCCGCTTCGATCTCGGCATTCTTCGGCAGCACTGCGATATCCGTGGTGCCCAGACGCTCGGCTGCCTTCCGCTTGGCAAGACCGTAATCGTCGATGCCATGTTCGGCCATGATGCGCGCCGCCTCCTGTGCGACGGCACGTCTCAAATGCTCTCCGCGTGGACCCATTCGCTTGCTCATCTTCGCCTCCACGCTGACGCGATGTGATCGATGTTACTGCGACACGAGGCGTTTTTAGAAGAGAGATTCCTCGCTGCGAGTTTCATTCGGGTTGGTGCTGCTGCCGTTGTCGCCCCCCTCGCCCTGTGCTGGCAGATGTCCCGCCATGAAGGTTTCGAAGATGCCGCCAGGCTCGCCAGAGCCCGCGGCGAGCCCGGAGTCGGCTGATACTCGCATGGTAACGATGCCTGGCGGTGCCACGCGCCGCTGCTCGGGCACGCCGCGCAACGCTTCACCCATGAAGTAGATCCACATCGGCAGCGCAGTACGACTGCCTTCCTCGCCAGGCCCCAGCGAACGCTCCTGATCGAAGCCAATCCAGGAGGCGCCGACCAGGGACGAATTGAAGCCGCAGAACCAGGCGTCGCGCCGATCGTTGGTCGTACCCGTCTTGCCTGCCAGGTCGTTGCGCTTCAACTGCATGGCACGTGCGGCAGTTCCTCGTCGCACGACATCGCTCATGATGTCGGTCATCAGGAAGCTGTTCTGCGGGGAGATCGCCTGCGGCGCTACCATTTTTTCCTGCAGGTAGCTCAAGCCACCCCAGCGAGTCTCATCGGTGGGAGGCATTTCCGGCGACGCTGTCGGCGCGACCGCAGCTTCACCCTGCGCAGTCGGCACGACCGGATCGAAGCAGGACCGGCATACGAAACGCGGCTCGGCTTCGAACACCACGGACTTTTCCGGTGTGGAAATACGCTGCACATAGTAGGGCTCGACGCGATAGCCGCCGTTCGCGAACACCGAGTACGCGCTCGCCATCTCGAGCGGCGATACCTGTGCCGTGCCCAATGCCAGCGTCAGATTACGCGGCAAGGAGTTTTCCGGAAAACCAAAACGCTCGATGTACTTGGTCGCGTACGCCGGCCCCAGTGCGTGCAGGATGCGGATCGACACCAGGTTGCGCGAACGTACCAGCGCTTCGCGCAGACGCATCGGTCCACCGAACTCGCGGGTATTGTTCTGCGGACGCCAACTGGCTTCCAGAGTCGGATCGTCGATGACGAGTGGTGCATCGTTGATCACGGTTGCCGCCGTGAACCCGTTCTCGAGCGCTGCCGAGTACAGGAAGGGCTTGAATGACGATCCCGGCTGGCGCTTGGCCTGTACCGCCCGATTGAAGTTGCTGCCGAAATAGTCGAAGCCACCGACAAGTGTGGCGACGCCGCCGTCCTGTGGATCCATGGCCACGAATGCGCCCTGCGCTTCCGGTATTTGCACCATGCGCCAGTTGCCTGCACGCTCCTGCGCAACGTAGATCACATCACCGGCGGATAAAACATCTGCTGCGCGCTCCAATGCGGGACCGACGCTACCATCGGGCAACGGTGCGCGCGCCCAACTGAGGCCCGTCCAGGGCAGATTCACGCGCCCATGCCCACGCGACCAGGCAACGGCTTCCTTCTCCGCAACAGAGAGAACCACTGCAGGTTGCAGGCCGCCGCGATCGGGAAATTCATCGAGCAGTTGTGCCCACTCTTTCTCGCGCGCGCTTGCCGGCAATGTCACATGTCCGAGCGGACCGCGAAAGCCATGTCGCTGGTCGTATTCGAGCAAGGCGGCGCGCACGGCGCGCACGGCCGCGGACTGCAATCGCGAGTCCACGGTGGTAATGACTTCATAACCCGCCGTGTATGCCTTGCTGCCAAAGCGGTTGATCATATCGGCGCGCACCATCTCGGCGATGTACGGCGCCTCCACTTCCACCGCCGGCCCGTGCAACTTGGACTCTACGGGTGCATCCAGTGCCGCGGCATATTCCTCGGCGGTAATGAAATTGTTTTCTCGCATGCGACGCAGGACGTAGGCACGGCGATGCTTGGCCAGTTCCGGACTAGCCACCGGATTGTCGCGCGATGGCAGACGAAACGTGCCTGCAATCACGGCGATTTCCGGCAGTGTCAGTTGGTCCACCGATTTCCCGTAATACACCTCCGCCGCTGCGCCTACACCATAAGCACGCTGTCCGAGAAACATCTTGTTGAGATACAGCGTCAGGATCTCGGGCTTGCTGAACTGTTGCTCGATACGCAGGGTCAGGAAAATCTCGAGCAACTTGCGACGATAACTTTTTTCCGGACTGAGAAAAATGCCGCGTGTCAGCTGCATTGTGATCGTGCTGCCACCTTCGCTCTTTTCACCCGACATGAGATGGCGGGCGGTGGCACGCAGCAAGCCGGGATAGTCGACACCGCTGTGCGAGAAGAAACTATCGTCCTCCGCAGACAACACCGCATGAATGATTTGTTGAGGAATGGCCTCGTAGGGCAGCGGAATGCGGCGCTGCTCGCCAAACTGCGCGATCAGTTTGCCGTCACGCGAATAGACCCGCAGAGGAACCTGCAACTGGATATCGCGAATCGACGCGACGTCCGGCAGCGCCGGATGCAGGTACTGATAGACACCGACCAGTCCGAACAGTGCACCGGCAAATAAAAGAAGCACCGCTGTGGCCACCAGCCTCCAGGGCGATGAAAGATAACGTCGTATCACAGGTAGTTCCCGTAAGTCCTTGCTTAGTAAAATCGCGCTAGGCAATATTACGCGCGAACAGGGGTCGAAAATTTGTCATAAGCTTGTTAGTCTCTGGCCGGGGCGTGCAAACGGTACGAAGCGTCGCACGATCGATGCTGCGGTTGGGCAGTGGGGCGGGAAGAGTGTTCCCGCAGGTCTCCGGTCGCAAAGTGACGAATATTGTCAGTGCTCTAGGGCTCGCTGCTGAATTAAATCAATAACTTGAATGAACTGAGGCGTTGCGGCGTCAACTACCGAAGAATGCGGTGATGGTATTTCGTGAGGCTCCTCACATTCAACTTAACGGACGCCTGTATATATTGCGGCCGTTGTTTCGTGCCCGATCTCCGATCATCACTTAAGTGCCTGATCTAAAAAGGGAACTAGCGTGCTCTTATCTGCCAAAGCCAGGCCGCTCCTAGGACTAGATATCACCACTTCCTCGGTCAAGCTGATCGAGTTGAGCATGAGTGGTGGACAGTACCGCGTTGAATCGTATGCCGCGGAGGCCACGCCTCCCAATTCGATCAACGAGAAGGCCATCGTCGATGCCAATGCCGTGGGCGATGCGATCAAACGCGCTGTGAAGCGTTCGGGCGCGCGCGCCAAAGACGCTGCCGTCGCGATCAGCGGCGATGCTGCGATCACCAAAGTGATCCAGATGCCGCGCACTCTGAGCGAGAACGAACTCGAAGGTCAGGTCGAAATGCAGGCCGACCAGTACATCCCTTTTCCGATGGAAGAAGTGAGCTTCGACTACGAGGTGATCGGCCCCTCGGAAAAAGATCCTGAAATGCTTGATGTGTTGCTGGTGGCGACACGTTCGGAGAACGTCGAGCAGCGGATTGCCGCCTGCGCTGCTGCCGGCCTCACCGCCAAAATCGTCGATGTCGAGGCGTTCGCGCTCGAGAACGCCTGCCGTCTGCTGACTCACCAGATGCCTGATGGTGGCCTCGGACGCGTCATTGCCGTCGTCGACTTCGGCGCGAGCAGCACCACGTTCAGCGTACTGCGTGATCTCAAGGTTATCTACACGCGCGACTTCGCTTTCGGTGGCCAGCAGCTGACCGAAGAGGTGATGCGTACCTATGGCCTGAGTATGGAAGAAGCCGGCCGCGCCAAGAAGGAAGGGGGCTTGCCCGGCAACTATGAAACCGAAGTGCTGAGTCCGTTCATCGATGACATGTGCCAGCAGGTCAGCCGCTCGTTGCAGTTCTTCCTGGCCTCCGGCGCGGGTCGCGAGCAGCCGGAGCAGATCGTGATCTGCGGTGGTTGCGCGAATATTCCCGGTGCGGCCGAAATGATTCAGTCCCGCGTCGGCATCGAAGCGCAGCGCGGCGATCCGCTCGGACAGATGAAGATCAGTCAGCGGGCCAAGGCGCAGTCTGTGAAAAAGGATGCCACGGCATTGCTGACCGCGTGCGGTCTCGCGCTACGGAGCTTCGACTGATATGCCAAGAATCAATCTAGTTCCCTGGCGCGAAGCCGAACGCAAGCGCAAACGCCAGGAGTTCGGTGTCGCGTTCGTTGCTGCCCTGCTCATTGCAGGTCTCATTGCTTTCGTCATCAGCTTGCAGATGCAATCGCTGATCGACGAACAGCAGGCGCGCAACGACTATCTCAAGAACGAGATCGCGACGCTGGACAAGCAGATCGCCGAGATTCTCGATCTCGAGAAGCGCAAGGAGGCCCTCAAAGCCCGTATCGACGTCATCGAACAGCTCGAACGCAGTCGCCCGGAAATCGTGCATGTGTTCGATCAGCTGGTGCGCACCTTGCCGGACGGCATTTATCTGACTTCCGTGAAACAGACCGAGCGGAAACTGCAGGTCAAAGGCGTTGCTCAATCCAGCACTCGAGTCGCTTCCTACATGCGTAACATCGATGCCTCCGAATGGCTGACCGATCCGTCGCTCGACATTCTTGAAACCAAGGGTGACGTCGGCGCGACGGGTTCGGAGTTCACACTCAACGCGACGCAGAAGAATCCGCAGGTGCCCGAGAACGAGAACGAGCAAGCGCAGGTTGCGCGGGGAGCAGCCAAATGAGCGTACTTGACCAGATTCGCGACCTCGATCCGAACGATCCGGGCAGGTGGCCGGGACCGTTTCGATTTGGCGCCGTCGGCATTGGATTCCTCATCGCCGTGGTACTACTCGCTTACTTCCTAGCGTGGAAGCCCAAAAAGCCCGACCTGGATACGGTGCGCGCCGAAGAACAGACGTTGCTGACAACTCTTGAAAGCAAGTCGCGCAAGGCGGCGAATCTCGATGCCTACAAAGCACAGCTGAAGGAAATGGAAGAATCGTTCGGCGCAATGTTGCGCAAGCTGCCGAACAAGACTGAAGTACCCAATCTGTTGACCGATATTTCACAGCAAGGATCGGGCGCAGGGCTGGATCAGAAACTGTTTCAGCCATTGCCGCAGAACAACAAGGACTTCTACGCGGAATTGCCCATCAAGATGCGGCTGACCGGCACCTTCCATGCGATTGGCGCCTTTGTCAGCGGCATTGCAGCGCTGCCGCGTATCGTGACATTGCACGATGTGGAGATTGCACCGGCCGCCAAGGACGCCAAAGGGGGCACCGATCTGCTGCAGCTCGATGTCACAGCAAAGACATATCGCTATCTGGACGAGGAGGAACAGGCTGCTGCCGCGCCGAAACCTGCCCAGCCGCGGTAATGCGACTGAGTACCGTGATCAATAGATCGCTTCAGCAGTTCATACCTATGATCCAGAGTAAGTTGATTCCACTAGCCATCGTTGCAATGGTCGGCTTGAGCGGATGCTCAGACGACATGAGCGAGCTGCAACAGAAGGTTGCGGAAATTAAGGCCCGGCCCGGTGATCGCATTGAGCCACTGCCGGAAATCAAGCCCTACGAATCGTTTGCGTACGCTGCGTCGACCCTGCGCTCGCCGTTCGTACCCAGCGCGCCCGTGCGCAACGACGTAGCGAGCTCGGTGCGCCCTGACATCAAGCGAGCACGGGAATTTCTCGAGCAAGTGCCGCTGGATACGCTGAAGATGGTCGGCACGCTCGACCTCAAGGGTCGCAGTTTCGGGCTTGTCCAGGGCAAGGACGGGCTGGTCCATCGTGTCGC
The DNA here is from genome assembly GCA_020029545.1 of Gammaproteobacteria bacterium. Classification (GTDB taxonomy): domain Bacteria; phylum Pseudomonadota; class Gammaproteobacteria; order Steroidobacterales; family Steroidobacteraceae; genus Steroidobacter. Next base: position 143 of record JAIBJL010000078.1, on the reverse strand, counting down.
TCCCGGCAACTACATGGGTCAGAACGATGGCCGGGTACTGAGTGTCACGAACACCAGAATATCGCTGATTGAAATTGTGCCCGACGGCGTCGGCGGGTATATCGAGCGGCCAGCTGCGCTGGCACTCAGTGAATGATTCCAGG
>JAIBJL010000372.1 GCA_020029545.1 Gammaproteobacteria bacterium | reverse complement strand
ACTGGGAGCCGGATGGTGTAACGCTCCAAGTCCGGTTGTGCGAGGGCAGCACACGCGGGTGACTGTGTGTGCTGCTACTTTCAAACACCGGCACTGAAGATCCCCCCGGCACTGAAGATCCCGATTGTCATCAGACTTACTCTTGCCCATGACGGCGCCGAAGGCCTCGGTGCAGCGGAGAAGATTCGCCCGGATACGGTGCTGCTCGATATCGGTTTGCCCACGCTTAACGGCAGCTGCAAGGTGTGCCGCCGCATTCGCGAGCAATCTTGGGGTAAGACGTACTGGTCGTCGCAATTACGGTGTGGGGACAGGATGCGGACCACGAAAAGTCGCGGGCCGCCGGCTTCGACACTCACATCGTGAAGCCCGTGAACTGCGCAGAACTCAATCGCTTATTCGCGGCTCGCAGCGACACTAATGCAATTGCTTCGTGCGGATTTGATCGCAATTGCCCTTGTGCGACTTTTTGTTGCGCGCGTTTCTTCGAGGGAACCGCGGCGGTGTTGAGCGGTTAAACAATTAACCGTCTTCACCGGAGAACTGCCATGGAAACAGCCAACCGCGTGCTCGACTACTACAGCGAAGCCGCCGCGATGACGCGAGGCGGCGCGCCCGGCCGGCGATTGACCGGGCTTCCCGCACAAATCGGCCCGCTTTGCGAGCGCGTGCAGAATCTGTTCCTGTACGACGTTGTAGCGAAGGATTTCTACGGCTACGACATTCCGAAATACCGGCTGCGCGAGATTCACGTGCGGTCGGCAGCGAATCTTCTAGATAAGATCTTTGCTCGCTCTGCCGCGCCGCTGACTGAACCGCGCAGCCTCGACAAGCGCGTTATCGGTCGTTGCGGTCACTTCGTCTTGCTCGCCGTGGCGGCGCTGCGAGCGTATAGGATTCCGGCGCGCGCCCGCTGCGGATTCGGCGCGTATTTCAATCCACCGCAATTCGAAGATCATTGGGTATGCGAGTATTGGGACGAGGCGAAGGGACAGTGGTCGTTCGCCGATGTCCAATTCGATTCGGTCTGGATCGACAAACTCAACATTCGGCACGATGTGCTCGATGTGCCGCGCGATCAATTTCTCGTCGCGGCGGAAGCGTGGAAGTCATGCCGCGCCGGAACGCTCGATCCTGCGCGATTCGGCATCGAGTTCGCTAAGTTTCGCGGACTGTGGTTCATTGCCGGTTCGTTGATCCGCGACCTAGCGGCGCTCAATAAAATTGAAATGCTGCCCTGGGATTCGTGGGGCGCGCAACCGCAACCGAATGCCGAATTGTCGGCTGCGGATCTGGAATTCTTCGACAAACTCGCCGAACTCACCGAAACGCCGGATCGCACGTTCGACGAACTGCGCGATCGCTACGCGAGCGACGATCGTGTCCGTGTACCGCAGACAGTGTTCAACTCCATCAAAAACCAAACCGAAGCGGTCGGCATCCAGCTTGATCGCCCCGCGCGTGACGTCGCCGCCGCGAGCGGAACGGGAAGGCCCGCTCCGCACTGATCGCGCAGCATGCTTGGATAGCGCGCTACGAGTCGAGCGGAAGCGAACGTTGAAACTGACGGCGGCCCTTTGCTAATACGCCGATGGACCTATGCGGCGTCCGGCAGCGGCAGTGACTGCAACTGGGAGCAGGAAATCGGGGGCAACTCTTGACACTTCGCTGCCTCGATTCCCCTGGGGCAAATGGTCGCTTCAAGAGTCGACCTCGTAGCGGGTTCGTTCCGCAAAAAAACCTTTCGCCGAGGAAGTCTTTGTCTTTCAGGTGCCGCTTGACGCGATCAAGGTTCGCTCCGCGGCTCACTGTAGTCCGCTTACCGCCTGCCAGCGCAATTGCCAGCGACACGCCCTACAGAGGGCGCCACGCGACCTGATCGCTGAAATGGGAGGGGGCGACCTGGGCGATGGCAAAGCCGCCGCGCTCGGCCAGGGGAGCAATGCCGTGCAGACCACGCGGCACCAGTTTGAACTTGCTGTTGGCAATCATTCGCCGCCGCGCCTCGTCGTCTTTGGTCACCGAACCCGCGACCAATCCGACCCCGCCGGCGTGCAGCGCCCGGAGGTTTCCGACAATTGCTTCGTCGCTGCCGTATTCAAACAAGCCGCCCTCGGAAGATGCGGCGATGACCGCGCCGGACGCAGCCAATTCCCGGACCAGCTTTTCCAGAGGCGCCGGCTGGTTCCAGTCGTAAGGCCGATGCTGGAAAACCACGTTGAGTCCGGCGAGCGGGCGGCCCTTCGCCTGAAGCGCGGCCAGTGCATTGGCGCCAAAGAAGGGCCCGGCCTCGTCGCCATCGAGCACATGGATGGCGATGGGCCGCTGCAACAGATTGGGTTTTTCGCGCTGGAGGAGGATCAGCGCATTGAGACTATCGATCGCCGGGCCGCCGGCGATATTGATCAGATGCAGTGGCGTCCCTGCCGAGCCGGCCAAATCCGCGACCAATCCGTCGGCCAGCAGCCGTGCGGTCTGTTGCGTGCGTAGCCGCAATAAGGTCAGGTGCGCCGAGCCGGCGAATCGCTTGTCGGCCGGCCCGTCGTAAGGCGGCGGCAGATTGTCCGGACCCAGCTTCATCACGTAAGTCGATAGGCCATCGAGGAAGGTGGCATCGGACGCAAACAGCGCTCGCGCCAGCAGCGACTTCTTCGTCAGCCACTTCAACATCAGCCGCATGATGAATTTCGGGACGCCGCGGCGTTGGGTCTCTTCTTTCGCGGAGGCCTCAATGAGCACGCGCAAGCTTTCCGAATCATCCGCAACAGCGAAGCGCGCGTCGGTGACGTCGATCACCGGAAACGAATGACCCTCCCTCGTCTGCGCATAAACCAAAGCTGTTTTCGTCATAGGATCTTTGCCGCACGAATGAGTGCGGGAGAATAGGTGCTGGGCGATGAGTATTCACAGGCGTATTGCCCCGCCAGGGGGGCAGTGGCGTCATTTTTACAATGCATTGGATGACTCACAATCTCCTTGCGCAGAGGTAGACGATAAAGCTCGCTGATTTAGGCGGCGAGCCAGAACGAGGGTGCACGCGATTGCCTGACGAACCAAGAGGGCGGACGGATCGAACCTAACGAAGTGAGCGATGCAGAGCTTTCGCGAGTGCGGCGGCAACATGTCCCGCGCCGCCGAGCGGCTTGGCATTCCACTAGGGCACTCGCGCGGCTGATGAATCGGGTACGACGGATGCGCGATCTATCCGGTTTCCCGGCTCGACCCGCTGGGGATACCAGCCTCCGCTCCGGATTTCGCCATGGGCACCGCGGCGGAAGCCTTTTGCTTCGACCAGGCGAGAAGCGTGATCGCTCCGAGGAACGGCATGATCGACAGGAACAGCAGGCCGAAGCGGTAGGTGCCGAATTCGTCGATGATCACGCCCACCATGTAGGGCGCCACGAAACCGCTTAGATTTCCGAAGGTGCTGACCAACGCGATGCCCGCTGCTGCGTTGGCGCTGCTGAATCCCTCGCTGACCAGTGTGAGGAACGGCCCTTTGAGTCCGTAGATTCCGGCCGCCGCGACGCAAAGCCCCACGAGCTGGAGCCCGGTATTCGAAGACGCGGCGCCAATCGCCATTCCCGCGGACGCGAGCAGCGCAGCGCTGATCGCATGCCACATTCGCTCCTGTCGCCTGTCCGAGCTTTGTCCCCACAGAAGCAGCGAGGCGCAGCCGAACACGAAAGGAATGGCCACGATGAAGCCGGTGTTGATGTTGGTGTGGCCGAGGCCTTTCACGATCTGCGGCATCCACAAGCTGAGGCCATAGCTGGGGATGCCCGTGCAGAAGAACACCGTCGCGAACACCAGGACACGTCGATCCAGCAGCATTCGCAACGGCATGTGGCGACGCTCCGCCCTGCCTGCCGTCTCGCGGTCGATTTCCCCCTGCAGCCAGGTACGCTCGGCATCGTTCAGCCACCGCGCATCTTTCGGCCTGTCGGAGAGGAGCAGCAGAACAAGCACGCCCAGGATGATGGCCGGCAGCGCTTCCAGGATGAACACCCACTGCCATCCCTTCAGGCCGAGCAGGCCATCCAGATCGAGCAACGCACCGGACGCCGGCGCGCCGATCACATTGGACAGTGGAATGGCGAGCGCAAACATAGCGACGTAGCGCGCGCGATATTTGCCCGGGAGCCAATAGGTCAGATAGAGGATCACGCCCGGAAACAGTCCCGCCTCCGCCGCGCCCAGCAGGAAGCGCAGGATGTAGAAACTCGCCGGCCCCTGCACGAGCGCCATGCAGCAGCCGATGAGTCCCCACGTGATCATGATGCGCGCCAGCCAACGCCGCGCACCGAAACGTTCCAGCGCCAGATTGCTCGGCAATTCGAAGATGCAATAGCCGAAGAAGACCAGTCCTGCGCCCAGTCCATACATGGATGCGGTGAGTCCGATGTCCTTCGACAAGGTGATCGCGGCGAACCCCACGTTCACCCGATCCACGTAGGACACGACGAACGCGGCGATCAGCAGCGGCAGGATGCGGTTGCGCACCTTCGCCAGGGTTCTTTGCGGGTCAATGAGCGTGGCGTCAGCGGCCATCATCGAATCCATGAAAGTTTGCAGCTTGCGATCTCTTACCTTCTCCCCGCTCCTTGCAGGGGAGGGTTGGGGAGGGGGCAACCCATCGCGGTCCACAATCAGTTGTTACAGGCCACTTTCACGACGCCCCCGATCCTCGATCCGGCATACTGCCCGAACACGCAGGGGATGACGAGCAGGCGGGGCAGGGCGTCGGCATGGGTCCGCCACGGCGGTTTCCTCAAACGTTGGGGGCACTATGAGATTCGGCTTTACGTACGGCTCGCTCTCATCGCCTTATCCTTTCTCCAAGGCGCACTCAGCAGTGAAATTGTTGCTCCGCCCGAAGGTGTGTCTGTATTGTTGTTGATCGATGTCTTCTTGTTCGACATCGTTGCAATGCTGTTTTTGATCGGCATGCAAAGAATCAACCCACGCTCGGCACCGGTATGGCGCTATCCACGCTGGTCCATTAACCCATTTTTCATGAGTGAGCCATTGCAGTTCTTCCACCTTGGCGGGTTCTTCTTCATCGCGGTTGGCGTCGGTAGTGCTTTGCGATTGTTTCTAGGCGGTAGAACCATCCCATTGACAGTGTTGTTCGCACCGGCCATCGGAGCGGGCGTGTT
>JAIBJL010000077.1 GCA_020029545.1 Gammaproteobacteria bacterium | reverse complement strand
GGCGCAACGAAACCGGCGTTCACCAGTCCGCGAACGGTTCCTCTCGACAAACGCAGCAGGCGTTCGACATCCGCAAGACTGTAGTCCGACATTGGCGGTGGTAGGCTAGTTGTCCATCACGCTGTGCACGACTCAAGGCATGAAACGTATCTCATCGAGTGCCCCCCAGGCACATGGATGTGCCCGCCGCGTACGCGGCGAGAGCCGAGCAAAAATCACACTTTTTGCTCGGCTCCACGACCCTCGTGACAGGGAGTCCGATGGGTCGTTTCATACTAGCCTCAGCGCCGGCTGGTTTTGCGCGTCTTGGTAGGCTGCTCGATACGCTTCGGTCCCTTGCGCGCGCCGAGCTGCGTAACCGAGGTCTTTGCCTTTTGATTCTTTTCGATGCTGGCTTTCAACACCTGCATGATGTCGACCACTTTGCCTTCATCGGACTTGCGCTTCGTGGTGCCGACAGAGATCGCCTTGCCGGCCACCTTCTCATCGATCGCCGCCTGAATGCGCGCTCGCACTTCATCGACATAGACAGTCGGATCGAATTCATCGGACGACTGCTGTTCGATCAATTGCTTGGCGAGGCTGAGCTCGGCGGGCTTGACCTCGTGCTGCGGCACGTCGAACTCATCGGCCGGTCGCACCTCGTTGGCGAATCGCAGTGTCTGCATGGCAATTTTATTATCCACGGGTCGTAGCATCACCAGGTGAGAATGGCCGCGGGCAGCCCAGCGACCAATGGCGCAACGCTTGGTCTCGCGCAACGCCGCGGTGAGCAGGGCATAGGGCTTGATGCCGGTCTTTTCGGGTGTCAGGTAGTAACTACGCTCGTCGAAATACACCGGATCGATCGCTTCGATGGCGACGAACTCGGCGATGTCGATGGATTGCGTGCCGATCTCGTCGAATGCCTTGAGTTCTTCCGGCGTGAACTGGACGTACTGTCCCTTCTCGAATTCGTAGCCCTTGACCATGTCCTCCCGGTCGACCACCGTTTCATGCTTGATGCACACATACTGCTGCTTCAGCCGCGACCCGCAACCCTTGTGCAGCAGATTGAACGAGATCGATCCCGCCGATTCGGTGGCGGAGAACATCATCACCGGAATCGAGATCAAGCCGAAGGAAATCGTGACAGATCCTTGAGCGCGAGCGGCCATATGGTGCACCTATGTTGATGGCTAGCGGCCTGTCGGGCCTGAGGTTGATCGATTCTTCCAAGGCCTGCCGCGGGTCGAGCCAGACTACCGTCATGTGGTGTAAATATGAAGGTGCTTACTTGGCAGCGAGCGCCACAATTGCCGCTATCCATAGGGCCTGGGGCGCGGGGCCTGGGCAGGAAACGGATCGGGGTACACGCTGGTACATTCGAGTCTCCTACCCAGGCCCCACGCCCCAGACCCTTACGTCAAGGCAGTCGGTTTGAGTCGAGTCGCGGGCAAACATTTCTATGTCAGCGCCATTGGTGTAAAAGCTCGTAGCCGCGAAGGCGAATTGAAGACTAGCACCTACATGACGTTCGCGGCAGGCGGGTGGTTCCACCCTCCCTGGCGCTGGGACGCCGGAGCAGCAACCGGATTCACGGGCCATGCGGCGCTTCGAATAGGATCAAAGCGTTTGATTATCAAATAGTTTCAACGCGTGCCGCAGGTGGTAACCCTAAGCCGCTTTACCGGTCCCTGCCCGCGTGGATCAGCTCGCCTCCCCGCATGCGCACGCCCTGCATGGCAATACCCAGTTCCGCTTCGAAGCGGCGCACGAGACGTGCTTCAACTTCGTTGACCAGCGATACGGCGACGCCTTTTGCTCCGGCGCGGCCGGTGCGTCCCACGCGGTGCAGATACGCTTTACTCATCGTCGGCACATCGAAATTGAAAATATGCGTAACGCCTTTGATGTCCAGACCGCGAGCGGCGATGTCCGAGGCCAGCAACACTCGGATCTCGCCATGACGAAAACCGTCCATCGCGCGCTTGCGGTCTTCCTTGTGCAGGCCGGCACTCAAATCGGCCGCAGCGATGTGGTGATGCGCCAGCTTGGCGGCAAGATGCGCTGACTGATCGTTGCGATGCACGAACACGATGGCGCGCTCAGGATTCATTGCATGCAATAGCTTGCGTAATTCGTCGGGCTTATCCCGTTCTTCGCAGACCAGGTAGAGATGTTCGATATTTTCATTGATGGGCGTCGCGCCGCCTTTGAGCATCGCCAGCTCGGGTGCGAGCGATTCGATGACGTTCGTGGCATGAGATTCCATGGTTGCCGATGCAAAGATCAGTTGCCGTGCCGTCGGTGCTGATCTGATGATGGCTTCGATCGCATCCAGGCTCTCCTCATGCATCAGTCGATCGGCTTCATCGACGACGATGCTGCGCACGTGCTTCGACTTCAACTTGCCTTTGACGATCAGCTCATGCATACGGCCCGGTGAGCCGACGACGACATGCGGTTTCTTTTTCAGTTTCTCGATCTGACGATCGGTTGCAGTCCCGCCGATCAACAGTACCGAGCGGACTGGCCAGCCGGCATTCGTCGCCAGCTCGCAGCTCTGCCGGTGAATCTGGATGGCCAGTTCGTGTGTGGGCGCAAGGATGATGGCTTGCGTGGCGGCAAGCGCCATATCAAGCCGGCTGAAGATCGGCAGCAGATACGCGAGCGTCTTGCCGGTTCCGGTCTCGGCATGCAGATACGCATCTTTGCCGGCGAGCAGTACCGGCAATGCCGCGACCTGGATCGGTGTGGGCATGCTGATGTCCTGTTTGCCCAGTGCGGCAATCAGGTCCGGTGACAACTGCAGATCGGTAAAGGCCATGCGCTCGCAAGGTGAAGTACGGAGAAGCTCCGTGGTAGTCGGTGGCATTGTGACTGATGTGGCATCGCCGTACCCGGATTTCCTGACCGGTCTCCTGGCAGCGGACATCGTTGCCTAGGCTGGCCAGATAAAGACCCCAATCTCGCTCTGAGCCGCGTCCGCGGTTCCTACCAGTTGCCCTTCACGCTGCTCACCTTCTGACCATTCACCAATCACTATTCACCGCTCACTTTCTGACTCATCAGTCTGCATCCCAGTGGCGTCGACCTCGGCGGGGCAGCTGCGCGTTCAGGCGCTTCGAGAACACGGTAGCGCCGTTGAGGTCCTTCAATGCAACGGTGAGATCCTTGCTGCGATGGTCGAGATCGACCTGGCCGAAGAACTGATAGCCGCCGGCGGGCGACGTGTTCGCAACCGGCGGTGATTTCTGAAAGACCAGTTGCGGGCCGAAGGTATTTTCCAAAGTGTTCGGGCCGAAGCTGCCGGCATGGATCGGACCGGCAACGAATTCCCAGAAGGGCTCGAAGTCCTGGAACTGTGCCTTGTTGGGATCGTAGTAGTGCGCGGCGCAGTAGTGCACATCCGCCGTCAGCCACACGATGTTCACGAGTTCTTCGTGCTTGATGAAGCGCAACAGGTTGGCAATTTCGAACTCCCGGCCCAGTACCGGCCCATCACCGTTGGCAAGCCCTTCGAATCGCGCGCGACCCTGTGAATCGCTGCCATCGGGGATCAGCAACCCAATCGGCATATCGGCAGCGATGATCTTCCAGGTGGCGCGGGACTTCTGCAACTTGTCCTTCAGCCAGGCCAACTGCCGCTCGCCGAGAAAGTCGGTGGCATCGCTGGACGATTCCTGCCGGTTGTAGCTGTTCGGACCGCGATAGCTGCGCATGTCGAGTACGAACACATCCAGATCGCGACTGTAGGGAATGTGTCGATAGATGCGTTCTGCTTCCACCTGCGAATGCCAGCGCATCGGCGCGTATTCGAGGAACGCACGCGTCGCATGACAGGCGAGCGTACGCACATTGCGTTCACTGTAACGATTGTCCAGCGTCTTGTCGTCCGACCAGTTGTTGACGACCTCGTGGTCGTCCCATTGCCAGATCTGTGGCACCTCGGCGGAGAAGCGCTGATTGTTCGCGTCGTAACGATTGTAGAGATGATGGCGACGATACTCGTGCAGCGTCTCGGCAACCTTGAGTTTCTCCGGCACCGCGTCGAGGTACGCGTTGGTCCAGACCACGTTGCCGCTCGCGTCGGTGACAGTTTCCTGCAACGGCCCATCGGCATAGATCGTGTCGCCGGAATGAATGAAAAAATGCGGCTGCACCTGCCGCATGGCCTCATACAACTTCATGCCGCCGAAGTTCAGGTCGATACCCCAGCCCTGACCGGCCGTATCGCCGGACCAGACGAAACGCACGTCACTGGGTTTCGCAGCGGGCGTACGAAACTTGCCGAGCAGCGGTTCGCTGCGTGCGCGACCCGAATCCAGATCCTCGAATTGCACACGCAGGAAAATCTCGGCAGCCGAGGGCAGGTGCGTCAGATCGACACGCGCCGTGAAATCCGAAACTTCCAGTGCATGCGGACCGCGAATCTTTTCGACCCGCGAGAACTGCTCATCGAGCGACCATTCGACGAGCATGCGTGAGGACTTATCCGCGCGACTCCAGATGATGGCTCGATCGCCGACCACGTCACCAATCTGCAAACCCCAATCCGGCGCGGGTCGTGCGCTGTCGGATTGAATGATGGCGGGCGCTTGTCGGGAATATAGGATGCCGGCGATGCCGGTGAGCGCGCTGTGCTGGATGAATTCACGACGTGACAGGTTGCGGGACATGGCTACTCCGCCGGTGGTGAAAGTCCTGCACTGTTGCGGCCGAGCATGAAAGTTCGATGTACAGCAAGTAAATCTTTGGTTGCCGGCGAACCGGCAGATCGCCCAGAGATGCTCGCCCAGGATGTTCGTGAACCATCCAGTCCGGGCGCACGCCTGTTGCTCAGGTTGCGCTTTGCACGGGGGCGTCGTCGGGGAACAGTTCCTGCTTTATCCGATTGCAGTAGGCAACGAGGTTGTCATGGCGCTCTGCGAGCGTGCGCACCGGTGAGTCGAAGTGCGGGCAGAGTATGCTGGCCACAAATGCAAACACCGTTGCATCGGCGCCGCAGCGCTTTGCGCCCATCAGGTAAGGTTGCTCGCCCAGCGTCGCAGCGATCGATGCCAATGCGAGGTCGCCGAGTTCGTTCATTTCCGCCCACGAGTGCCGGCCGATGCCTTGAGCATGCAACGTCTTACGCATTTGACGGCGGACCATGTGCTTGACCAGGCCACGCATCGGGCCGGGAACACTGTCGAAAAAGTGTGCCGGGCCTTTGGCGAAATTGGCGTCGTCGAGCCAACGATAGTTCACCAAGATCCAGTACAGATGATCCTCGCACATTTTCTCGATGGCCCATGCGATGCCGCGATCGCGTGACGACATTCCGGCATCGAAGTCGATGGCATGTTGCCGCTCCAGGTGGAGCCGAATGAAGCTGGAGTCGGCAATGATCTTGCCGTCATCGCTGATGTAGGGCAGCTTGCCTTTCGGCGCTTTACTGAAGCCCGTGAGATCGCGGCGATAAGGCAGGCCGGACATTTTCAGCAGGGCTTCCGCCTTGATCACGAACGGGCTGGGGTCCGGCAGACCGAACATGGGACCGAAGGCGTACAAGGTGATCATGGATGCCATCCTTACGGCGGGCAGTAGTGTCAGGGGAACAGCGAACGCAGCACATCGGCGAGTCGATAGCCGGCCAGCGTGAGCTGCCGTTCACCGACGGTTTTCGAATCGGCAATATAGCTGGCGGAGAGTGGCTTGGCTTGCAGTGCCGAAATGCCGGTGAGCAGGTCGTTGCGATAGGCGATCTTGCTGGCGATATCCGCACTCTCCTGCGCCCAGGCGGCGATGCCCGAGGATGTTGCCAGCTGCGGGAACGACGTGCGCGGCAGTTTCGCCGTCAGTGTGCGCGCGCGACGCAATGCGTCGTCGGATTCGCCATTGCCGTGCACGATGCCATCCCAATAACTGTGCAGGCTCTCCGGATCGCTATCGAGCGATTCGCGAACGAACTGCAGTCCACCGCCGCGATCGCCTTCGGGAAACCGTGCAGCAAACTGATCCACCGCGTGCAACGGCTGATGCATGTCGCCGGTGAGATGGAAAATCCAGCACAACGCCACGGCGCGTTCGGCAGCCGGTGCGCTCTTGTCGGCCGCGACACGCAGATTCAAAGCGTAGGCTTCCAGCGCTGCGCCTGACAGCTGTTTGCGTACCGGTGTCGTTGGCGGATTGCGTGGATCGATGAGCGCGCGCCCGGAATAGTGCCAGGTCGGATGATCGAACAGGCTGCCGCGAATATCGTCCGGCCAACGAGCCATTTCCATGAACAGGCGTCGGCTGCGGACCTCGCCGCTGGCAGGTCCGGTGGCGACCTCGAAGGGTCCGCGGTCGGGATGTTTCGACATGAGCTCGCTGATCTGCGCAATGATCTTCGCGTCCTTCGCCAGCAGCTCCTCATGAGCGATGGCCCCAGTGACCATGTGTCCGGGACGCGACCACGAGTAAGACAGTGGCGAAACCAGCAGTAACGCGACGCTGAAGATCAATCGTAGGGGCTGTGTCATGGGAATTCCTGACTGCGATGTGAATCTGCTGATGCGCTAGAAGGGCCTGGGGCGCGGGGCCTGGGCAGGAGACTCAAATTCCATGCGTCAGCGTGTACGCCAGTCCATTAAAAAGGCTGTTGAAGGGCAAGAAGAAGAGAATTTCCCCGTGATCCCCGTGGAAATCCAACTCCACTTCCGCTCCTGCCCAGGCCCCACGCCCCTTGCGCCAACGCAGTCGGTTTGAGGTGCGTCGCGGAAGCAAACCTCTTTGCATTGCCGCTAACCCCTTCCTACTGCTTCGAGCCGAACACCCGTTGCAGAATCTTGCTGGTCTGGCCGAGCGGATCTTTGCGAATGGCCTTTTCTTCCGCCGCGATCATCTTGTACAACCCTTCGAGCGCCTGCCCGGTGACGTAATCGTCGAGGTTCGCCTCCTGTGCACTGATCAATCCGTACTTCGCGGCGCGTCCCGCGTAGTTGTTGTAGGTGTTGGCAAGCCCGACCTTGCTGGTGGCCTGCATCACCGTCGGCTTGAACTTCTTGAACAACGCATCGGAGGTCTTGCTGCGGAAATACTGTGTGGCCGAATCCTCGCCGCCGGAGAGAATCGCCTTCGCATCCTGCACGCTCATCGACTTCACCGCATCGACCAGCAAGGTCTTCGCTTCCGGCACGGCCGCTTCAGCCGCGCGATTCATGGCGGTGATCAACTCATCGGCCTGTGCTCCCATGCCGAACCTTCGCAGTGTCTTCTCGGCCTTTTGCAGATTCGGCGGCAGCGGAATCTTGACTTCAGGATTGCCGAGGAAGCCATTCGCGGTACCGAGTTGCGTGACTGCCTTGGTCGAACCTTGCGTCAGAGCAGTCCGCAATGCGGTCACGGCGTCGCCGCTGGCGATGCCGGAGAGATCGAGTGCATGGGCGGAGCAGAAAACGAGCAGCAGTGACAGCGGCAAACATCGGTACATGGTGTCTCCCCTCGGACGGACAGCGCAGACCGCATTGTGGACTGCGACAAGGCGTGCCGCCAGGCGCGAGATAGCGATGGTTTCATTGCCTTTCGTCCGAGGCAATAGTCAGGCATGCTCGGCCAACGGGAACAGTGAACGCTGCACAATGATGAATGAACTGACTGGAAGGATCGCGTTAGTCACCGGTGCGTCGAGGGGAATAGGAGCGAGCGTTGCACGAATGCTCGCAGGCCGGGGCGCGGATATTGCGATCAACTACCGCAGTAAAGGTTCACGCGCGGAAGCTGTGGCAGCGGATATCCGCGCCTTGAATCGCCGGGCACTGTTGGTCCAGGCCGATATAGCGAGCCCCGGTGATATCGATTCGATGATCGAAGTGGTGCGCCGCGAGTTCGGCCGCCTGGACATCCTGGTATTGAATGCCAGCGGCGGGCTGGAGAAGGGTAAGCCTGCCGATTACGCGATGCAGCTCAACTTGACGGCGCAAGTCCAACTCGTCGATGCCGCATTGCCCATGATGACTGGAGGTGGACGCATCGTCTTCGTCACGAGTCACATGGCGCATTTTCACGGCGAAAGACCGATCAGCGGACCGTATGAGCCCGTTGCGGCCAGCAAATTTGCCGGCGAGCAAGCCTTGCGTGCGCGTATTCCAGAATTTGCCGGTCGCGGCATTGGATTTATCGTGGTGAGCGGCGACATGATCGAAGGCACCATTACGCCGAAGCTCCTGGAAAGGATCGACAAAGGCACGATTGAATCGCGCAGAAGCCAGGCGGGCTCGCTTCCAACCGTCGACGAATTTGCTTGCGCCATTGCAGATGCAGCTTCTGGCGTTCACATCGACCAATCCACCGTATTCGTTGGAAGCCTCCAATGACATGCGGACCTGCGGAAGGAGGCGCAGGGCCGGGTAACCGGGAGAACTATCGCTGCGACTCCATTCCCGACGTGATCCTGCCTGGCATGAATGGCACAAGGGGGCCGGTCCTCGAAGGATTCGCGCAGTTCTCGTTTGCGTCCGGCGAGTTTCACCACTGCGTCTACTATGCCGGGGACCGTGCCGATCCGGCCATCCTGCTGATGCCAGAGATTGCCGGCTTCTCACCGGGCCTGCTCATGTTCGCCGAGCGCGTCGTCCGAGCCGGCTTCCAGGTTTACGTGCCATGGCTGTTCGGTCCCTTCGGTCGGCGGGCACCCGCGACCAACGCGATCAAGCTTTGCATTTCGCGAGAGTTCGCGAATCTGCGCGCGGGGGTATCGGCGCCGGTGACTGCGTGGCTACGTTCGTTGGCCGCTTTCATTAGCCATTGCAATGGTGGCGATCGCATCGGCGCCATCGGCATGTGCCTTACCGGCGCCTTCGCAATCCCGCTGATTATCGATCCAGAAGTCGCTGCGGCGGTGGCGGCGCAACCGTCGGTGCCGCTCTCGCCGCTGTTCGCGTTGTTCGGTGTCGGTCGCGGTGCGTGGATGCAGGCGCTCAATGTCAGTGAGAGTGACATCGTCGCGGCGCGTCGGCGACTCGCATCGGGTGATGCGCAGCTGCTGGCTGTGCGTTGCCGTGCCGATCGCATCTGTCCGCATGAGAAATTGGTGCGGCTGCAGAAAGAATTTCCCGCGGGGTTCGAAGCGCGTGAGTACGGCGCACCGGGCGCGCGCAATCGTCTGGGTGATCGCCCCCATGCAACCTTCACCAAGGAATATCGGCTTGAACCGGAAGCATCCGACGATCATCTGTCGCGGCAGGCGTTCGCTGACCTAGTGTCGTTCTTCGATGCAAACCTGCGGCGCCGATCGACAGCGCACGTGGACCGACACTGACAACGATTCGAACCAACGATCCGAACGGGCCGTTTACTGCGCCGTTTGAAATCGATTGATCGCGACATCGGCGGCAGGTCTATGCATCGCCGTGATGCGGGGATCGGGCGCGGACGTTTTCAGAATGCCATCCGGGGTCCAGCTTGCGCGATTGCGCCGCGTCTCCTGGCGAATTCCGCGATTGCGTTCCCGGCTCTCCTCTGTCTTGTACGGGCGCTCATGATGCAGGTGAACGCAGATTGCGGAGTAGCGTACCTGCACTCCTCGCGTGCCTGCGTTGACGAGGCGCTCGCCGAATTCGCGATCCTGCGCCCAGTACGCCATTCGCTCGTCAAAACCGTTGACGCGCAGCAGGTCGGCACGCCAGCCGGATGAATTGTGTCCGTTCCATGTCGGCCGCGTCGGTGTGATCGCGTTCATGAGCGCGGCATGCCAGCCATGCGCCCGCAACTTGCCCAGTTTGCCTGACCGGGGAGTGCCGTTACGCAGCAGCCAATCCACCTGGGTAACTTCATCGGCCGCAATCGTACTGGGTGTGACGCGACCGCTCGTCTGCGCGGAGAGTTTGAAATACCCGCCGGACAGGAAACGATTCGGCCGCGCCAGCGCCGCGTGCTGTGCAATGAAATCGCGGCGCGGTATGCAATCCCCGTCCGAGAAAATCAGATACTCGGCATGGGTGGAGAGAATCGCCTGGTTCAGGATGCGGCACTTCCTGAAACCCAGATCTTCCTGCCAGACATGCCGGATCGGCATCCCTGAGCGTACGGCAATGTCCTTGACGAGCTCGCGCGTATCGCTCGTCGAGCCGTCATCGGCAACGATCATTTCGAAATCGCGCAGCGACTGCGCGGCATAACCCAGCAGGGCCGGCTCGAGACGTTGCGGAGCGTTGTAGGTACTCAAGACAACGGCGATTTTCACGGCGAGCGATCCTGTTCCCGACTGGCACAGTTCCAGACTGGGCCGGAGCGTGACAACGTCACATGACAGCTCGTTGATGACTCCGAGAAGATTCTGCGAACGATCGTCTTATAGGATGTTGAAAAAGACCCGTCGTGGTCTTTTTCAACGTCATGATTTCGTCGCCGTCCGTGGCCCGGACACAAGCTGTTTTTCACAGCCTGTTAAGGCTCGAGACCGCAACGTTTCAGTGACTCGCGCGCGAGATTGCGCGATGGCGGATTGATTACGATCTCGAAATAGCGCAAGCGCTTGTAGACCGCATACGATGCCGCGATCTGCGCGACGACATAACCCCGCCAGCCATCGAGAAATGCCAGCCTGAAAAAATAATCCTTGATGAAAGTAGACACGAAGATGAACGGACACAGCCACATGCGGGCTGGCCTGCCGCGGTCCAGCCAGTCGGCTGCCTTGAGTTCCGTGTAGCGCAGCGTTTTCAGCTGCTTGTGCAACAGCGTAGGGTTGTTCAGATGCAGCAAGGGTGCTTTGAATTGCACGACCGCACCATCGAATACCAGGTGCTCATGCACACGCGCGTCGGTCCAGCGCGCACGTTGGCGGTGATACAGCCGCGCGATGCGCTCACCCGTCATCGGCCGATACCCGCGCATCGCAGCGCCCATGAACAAGGTGGAGCGCCGCAGGAATCCGCCGGCAGCAGTCGACTCGACCAGCCCGGGAAGGCGTTGCTCGAATTCTTCCACGAGTTCCGGCGACAGTCGTTCGTCTGCGTCCAGCACCAGAATCCAATCGTGCTTGGCCAGCGTCGTGGCGAAATTTCGCTGGGCACCGAAGCCGAGCCATTTCTGATGCACGACGCGCGCGCCCCGAGCGCTTGCGATGGTCGCCGTCGCATCCGTGCTGCCGGCATCGACGACGATCTTTTCCGCAGCGAAGCTCACGCTGTCCAGACAGCCCGCAATCAACGGCGCTTCGTTTCGGGCGATGATCACCAGGCTGATGGGCAGCAAGCCAGGACCTGTCATGCGAGCGATGGCGGCGAGCGAGAAAGAATCGAACATTAAAGCGGGCTTGTGTGACGGGGAGAAGACAGGCGGCCGTCCGGCCTGTGACACCGTCAACCCCTGTTGCGATCGATGTTCGTCGGGTGGACGCAGCGTTTCCGCGATGTGAGTTCGTTCACTCAGTGGGCCGTCTACGTGAGCCGTCTGCCGGTGGCCGCCGAACGGTTGGAGAGGTCCGCCCTGCCTATGGCAATGAACGGTTGCTTATCCCCATGCCGTGCAGCTCAGCTGCTAGGCGCCAGCTTGTTAAGAAAAAATGAGCCCAATCGCCTAAAATGAAGAAAAACTGGGATCGGGAAAGAAAAAATGGCGGCGGTCGGCTATGAGTTTCTGCGGGAAACGCTCGGGCTGAGCGCCTTTGAGCTTGGGCGGCCGGCACTCATCAAACCGATAACGCGGATAGAGCCCACCGATACCTTCCTGGCAGTGCCGAAACACGTGGCACCGGACTCCGCTGACCCGGTTGAGCATACCCTCTTCGCGCTCAAGCACGAGGGGGTGAACCTTCAGATTCTGGCCGAAGCGTTGCCGAAGGTTGACCCGGTTGCTCTGCATGCGCAGTTGCGCCGGCAGCCCAACGGCACCTACATCAGGACGGCGTGCTACCTCTGGGAACGCTTCACAGGCAATCAGCTCATAGATCTTCCCGACATCGGCGGACCAACCGCGGAGTTGTTCGACCCTACTCGATACATCACCGGTCCGTCGCGCCGGGATGCGCGGTGGCGGGTGAGCTTCAACGGCCTTGGCACGATTGACTATTGCGCGACCGTCGAGCGCACGAGCGTTCTGCAGAACGCCATGGCATCGAACATTCTTGAGCGAACGAAAGAGTTCGTGGACACGCTTGGAAAAGCGGTGCTCGATCGCGCGCTCGCCTGGGCTTATCTACACGAGACGGAGAACAGCTTCGCCATCGAGCGTGAAGCGCCCAGCGAGGACAAGGCGCGGATGTTCATTGCTCTGTTACATCAGGCGCACGAGGGACGGCCGCTTTCGGAGAACTACCTCGTCGAATTGCAGAACGCGGTGCTTACGAATCCGTTCTACAGGGCCATGGGGTATCGCACGGAACAGAACTGGCTTCGCGGGGCTGCCCGTGGCGCCCCCGGCGTCACATACGTACCGCCTGCGCCGGAACTCGTGCCGGTGCTGATGCAGGAACTCGCGAACTTTGCGAACGCGGCAGCTCTCGACGTGGATCCAGTGGTCGCTGCCTCCGTGATCTCCTTCGGTTTCGTGTTCATTCACCCGTTCATGGATGGCAACGGCCGACTGTCACGGTTTCTTTTTCATCACGCGCTGTGTCGCTCAGGAAAGCTCGAGAAGGGACTCTTGTTGCCCGTGTCGGTGGCGATGAAGCGAAACGAAGACGACTATCTCGCAACGCTGCAGGGTTTCTCGAAACCGGCGCGCGAACGATGGTCGGTCCGTTGGATCGACGAGGGCGACTATGACATACGCTTCAATGGTCATCCTGCCATCTACAGATACTGGAATGCAACGTCCTGCGTTGAGTTTGGCTTTCGCATGGCGGAGCAGGCGCTGGAAGTGGATCTTCGCAGCGAGACGCAATTTCTCGCGCGCTACGACAGGATCGTCAAAGAAATCGATGCACGGTTCGACGTGCGAGGGAGCGATCTTGCCACGCTGGTAGTAAGCGCGCTCGACAACGGCGGCAAGGTGTCGAAGCGACGGCGCAAGCAGTTCGAAGGCCGCGTTCCTGAGAGCGTCTTTGACTCTATCGAGGCGCTGGCGGCGCGGGAGGATGAAAGCTTGAAGGAGTAGGCGATTGCTCAACTGTGACGGTAAGAAGACAGGCGGCAGTCCGGCCTGTGACACCGTCAACCCCTGTTGCGATCGATGTTCGTTAAGTGGAGGCAGCGTTTCCGCGATGTGAGTTCGTTCACTGTGACAGCAACGACCATGCAACGCCCAGTGCCGCGCAACCGGCAAGGATGATCGGCATGCGAAGTTTGAAATGCAGTGTGGCGATCAGTGCGGCAACAGTGAGTGTCAATGCACTCCAGTTCAGGCTCGACAGCGTGGGCGCATTCACCTGCACCGGTCCCCAACGCACAGGATGCACTTCGGCAAACAACGTGTGCAACGCGAACCAGACGGACAGGTTCAGAATCACGCCGACGACAGCGGCAGTGATGCTGGCCATCGCGGCGTTCAGGACGCGGTAATTACGCAGCGATTCGACGTAGGGAGCGCCGAGAAATATCCACAGGAAGCAGGGGACGAAGGTGACCCACAGAACGATTGCCGCGCCCAGCGCACCCGCCAGCATGGGAGGCAAGCCGGTCGCAGCCCGAAATGCGCCGAGGTAGGCGACAAATTCCAGTACGAGAATGAGCGGGCCCGGCGTCGTCTCGGCAAGTGCCAGACCGTCCAGCATTTCCCCAGGGCGTAGCCACATGAAATCTTCAACGGCGCGCTGCGCCACGTAACTCAGCACCGCATAGGCACCGCCAAAGGTGACTACGGCAGTCTGACTGAAGAACAGTCCCTGCTGGACGAAAACACTGTCGGTTCCCTGCCTGGCGGCCAGCAGGGCGATCGGTGCGATCCACAACGCGATAGGCCGCTGCGCCAACAGCAGCTGCAGCCGCGACGATCCAGGGAAAGGCGGCATCGAACGCGAAAATGGCAACGAATGAAACACTGGCCATCATCACCAGGAACGCGCTCTTGAGTGCGCGTCGGCCCACGCGGATCACCGCTTCGGTAACGATGGCCAGAATCGCCGCTTTCAGGCCGAAGAACAACGCAGCGATGGTCGGTGCTTGCTGAAAATGCGCGTAGAGCATGCTGAGCGCCAGAACGACCAGCGCTCCCGGAAGCACGAACAACACGCCGGCAACGATGCCGCCCCAGGTTCGATGCATCAGCCAGCCAATGTAGATGGCGAGCTGCTGGGCCTCCGGTCCGGGCAGTAACATGCAGTAGTTCAACGCATGCAGAAAGCGCGTCTCGCTGATCCAACGCCTGCGTTCGACCAGTTCGCGATGCATCAGCGCGATCTGGCCGGCCGGTCCGCCGAAGCTCGATACACCGATGAGCGCCCACACTCGCACTGCGTCTGCGAACGGGATAGCGGCAGGGTGCGTGGTGGTCGGGGTCGAACGGGTCATGAGAGCTGCGGAGCTGAGGGTCCCTGGCGATAGCATCCGTTCAGGTGGGGAGTGGAAGGATACCTCACCGACGCTCACTTTCCCGTCCCGGTGAATTCCAAAAATGAGAAATGCACGAGCGTCGAGATTCGGATTGGTTGACGCTGTGGTCTTCCAATCTCCACCACTTCGATCATGCTGAGATGTCATGCCACGCGCGTCGTGCCCAGCGGGTTCTTACCAATGCAAAGTGCGCGGGAACTAAACAGCAGAGAGGCGTATCGAAACGCGGGACCCCTGATCCGAAGGTATCAATCGATGACCATGCGCTTGCTCTGCTTGTTCTTGAGCTTGATATCGCCCGTGGTTGTCATAGCGCAAGCGGTGCCGGCCGAAACTCTTGAAATGGAATCCGCTCGATCCCGGTGGTCCATCGGGGTGGGCGTTGGCGTCGGTGACGGACATTATGCGGGCGAGGGCACGCGCGTCATGTTTTTGCCCATGATCGGCTATGAAGGCGATCGATTCTTCCTGCGCGGCCTGGGTGGCGGTTTCCATTTCCTCCGCACCGACACCTTCTCGCTGGACGGTCTGGTCAGGGCGCAACCGGGGGCCTTCGACGTGAGCGATTTGAGTGAGGCGGCGCTGGCGCGGAACGGCGTGGATGCGGCCTTGCTTGAGGATCGCGACGACTTCGGCGTGGCGGCGGGAGTTGGCACCGACTGGCGCCTGCCCTTTGGCGAACTGAAATTTCAAGCGGTGACGGATGCAACCGGCAATGATCGGGGCCAGGAGCTGTCGATCGACTACGTCTATCCGTTGCCGATGGGCGGACTGATGCTGATGCCATCCATCGGCGTGCGCTGGTTGTCGGCGGACGCAACCCGTTACCTCTACGGAACCTTGGATGAAGATGAAGCCCGGGGCGTTGCTCCTTATCACCCAGGTTCGGCACTGCTACCGCAGGTGCGGCTGGGAATCATGCGGCCGCTCAGCAGCAAGTGGCAGTTGTTCGGCGGCGCTGGCTACACCTTCTTGCCGAGCAAGATCTCTGACAGCCCATTGCTGGAACCGGGTAACAGCGGATCAATAAATTTCCAGATCGGCATCAACCGACGCTTCTGAACCGGCGCTTGGGTTACAGGCGCCGGAGCGCATCGGGGACGGCATACGCTGTCTTCGAACCGGAAGGATGAAAATGCGAGCTGTACGTTGC
>JAIBJL010000371.1 GCA_020029545.1 Gammaproteobacteria bacterium | reverse complement strand
GGTGAATCTCAACGACGGTAGCGATGGGCCGCATCCGGTCGGCAAGACCCTACGCGGCGGATCGGTCATCCGGGTCGTGGACACGCTGCCGGGCGGTGAATCCCCCATGCATCGGACCTGGTCAATCGACTACGGCATCGTCCTGAGCGGCGAGCTTGAGCTAGAGCTCGATGGCGGTGAGGTCCAGCACCTGCAAGCCGGCGACATCGTCGTCCAGCGGGGCACCAACCATTTGTGGCGCAATCCCAGCAAGGACACTGTCTGCCGCATCGTCTTTATCCTGGTGGAATCGCTGCCCGTGGAGGCCGACGGCCAAGTCCTGCAGGAGATCCATCCTTGACATTGCGAGGGCGCTGTTTGACCTCTCCTGGCGGGCCGGGGGGGGTGCGCATGATTTATGAGATCGCAACCATTGAGGTACGCGAGGGCGATGCAGCGGCGTTCGAGGCGGCTGTGGCGGAAGCGGTCGAGATTTTCCGCCGCGCTTCTGGCTGTCGCAGCATGAAGCTCGAGCGCGGCATCGAACATCCGGCCCGCTATCGGCTGGTGGTTGGCTGGGACAGGGTCGAAGATCACATGGAGATCTTTCGCGCCAGCGCGGGCTTCCAGCAATGGCGAGCCCTGGTGGGTCGTCATTTCGCCAGTGCACCCGAAGTGGAGCATGTCGCGACCGCAATCCAAGGCTTCTGACTCGGCGAGAGAGGGTCGCCGCGGCACTCGTTGCCCAGTCAAGCGTCCGGGTAGCAGGGCTGCAGCCCTGCTCGATGAACGGGTGCCGATACGGCTCTCGTGACACGAGCTTGCATAGCTATGCATTTTTCTGCATGCTTCGGCAAGCGCAGCAACAGCGGCGCCAGGGGGATACGGATGCGGGAAAAAGAAGAACCTGCCGCACGATGGCCGCAGGGCGTCGTCCTGGTCGCACTGGCAGTGCTGCCGGCCATGGGCGCGATGCTGCTGGTACCCGTGGTCCCACTGCTCCAACAGCGTTTCGGAACCATGGCGAACGCCAGCTATTGGATTCCGGCGCTCCTGACGGCGCCAGCACTCTGCATCGCCCTCTTCGCCGGACTCGCCGGATGGCTTGGCGACCGCTTCGGCCGGCGGCCTCTGCTGATCGGCGCGCTCAGTCTCTACGGCGTCGCGGGGCTTGCGCCCATGGTCCTCGACGATTTCACGGCAATCTTCTCGGCGAGGATCGTGCTGGGGATTTGCGAAGCGGCGATCATCACGCTGAGCGCGACCTTGCTCGGTGACTATTTCACCGGCCGGGCTCGGGAGCGCTGGCTGGCATCAATGAGCACCACGGTGACTCTGTCGGTGGTGCTGTTGCTCGCGATCGGCGGTTGGCTGGGCTCGCTGCTGGGTTGGCGCGGACCGTTCGCGGCCTACGCGGTGGCCTTCCTGATTGCACCGCTGACGATCATGGTGATCTGGGAGCCGAAGCGCAAGGCTGCGAGCGGCGCCGAGGAGTCGATTCCCAAGGAACCGTTTCCCTGGGAACACATGCTGCGGACGGGGGGCATGACGCTGTTCGGCAGTACGCTCTTCTACACTTTGGCGATCCAGCAAGGTTTGGGGCTCAGCGCCTTGGGTGTCACGGATCCCGCCAGGATCGGACTGCTCTCCTCGATTGCCAGCCTGGCCAATCCGATGGGGGCCTTGGCCTTCTTGTTGATAGCCCGCCTCCGCACCCCGCTGCTGCTCGGAATAGAGTTCGGCGTGATCGCAGCGGCCCTTCTTCTCATGGGCTCCGCACATAGCGACGTCGTCTTCGCCGCCGCCGCCTTCCTGGGCCTGTTCGGCGCCGGCCTGCTGTTGCCTACCCTGATCACTTGGACCATGTCGGGCCTGAGCTATTCGGTGCGCGGACGCGGCACGGGCATCTTCCAATCGCTCTTCGCGTTGGGACAATTCGCCAGCGGGTTGATCGTGCCGGCGCTGGCCAACGAGGTGGTCGATGGCATCCTGCCGGCGTTTGCCGTGCTGGGCTGGGTCGCCGGCGCCGCCTGTGTGACCGGCCTGGTGCTGGCGCTGCGCTCCAAGCCGACAACAACTTGAATGAACCTTGGATAAGTAAAACAGTGGGGGTATTCCAATGCACTTCAGCGTCGCAACGGCGGTAAGGTCTCTGTCCGGTCCGACCTACCGCCACCTCGATGAACAGACAATCACGGTCCTACCCTTCGCGATGAACGCGTGCGGCGACAATGCGGTGCGAGAGAAGCGAGGGAGCTTAAAGACGCGTGGATGGTTCGCTTCGACCGTGACCGTCCTCGGCGCAGCCCTTGCGTCACAGGTGCACGCCCAAAATCCGGCTGACACGCCCGTGAACCAGCTCGAGCAGGTGGTGGTTACCGCACAGCGGCGCGAGGAGTCCATCCTCGAAACGCCCGTGACCGTCACCGCAATCGGTGGCGACATCCTCAAGCAGCAGAATGTGCAGGAGCTCACCGACCTGGTCCCCCTTACGCCGGGACTCGAGATCGAGCCGGACGCGGGTCGTACTGCGATCCGTCTGCGCGGTATCGCAACATCCGATGGCTCGCCGGCGTCGGAAAACACAACGGCGCTGCATGTCGACAATATCTACCTCTCGCACCGCGCGGCTCTCGACGGTTACTTCTATGACGTGGATCGCGTCGAAGTGCTGCAGGGTCCGCAGGGAACGCTGTACGGACGCAACACGGCGGCGGGCAGTATCAACATCATCTCGCGTCGGCCGGTGCAGAAGCAGCAAGGGTCCGTCGAAGTGGAGTTCGGCACTTATGGTCATCGCCGCGTCCAAGGCATGCTGAACGTGCCCATTACGGATACATTGGCGGTGCGCAGCGCATTCCAGTCGACGACGAACGACGGCTATTTCGACAGCGGTATCGATGCGAACCGGTCTACATATGGCCGCCTATCCGCTCAATGGAATCCCACGGACCGTGTGTCGGTGTACGCCAAGCTCGACTTCGGCGATTCGCGGCGTCAGGGCGTCGGCACGGCGTTGCTCGGCGTCGTCGACAATACGAATCCGGACCACTGGACCCTGACCCGGCTCGACGAGGATGACGGGTTCAACGATCGGCTGGCTCACCCACGGGATGCCTCCGCTGCCGGCGACGCGATCGACCAGTCGTTCATCTCCAACAAATTCTGGGGTGTGATGACCGAGATCACGTTCGACCTCACCGACAACACGCAGTTCATCGTCAATGCAGCCCGGATCGAAGAGAAGAATCGGTCGCGCACGGTCAATGAGGAAGGTGAGATCAATGCCGGCGGCCTCGGCTACAACTTCTTCGGTGGTCCCGCCGATGACCGCAGGATCGGCAGGCCGTGGGTGGAGAATGTGCTGGATGCCCGGTTTCAGGGAGTCCTGGCGGATCAGCTCGACTGGACCGTCGGCTACTTCAGATTCAAGGACGACACCAATGAGCCCGAGGGCAATGCGACTGGCGTCGCATTCAATGCGCCCATTTCGCTGTCCGAATCAGACGCCTATTACGGCCAGGTAACCTGGACGCCGCCGGCGATCGACCGCTTGCACATTACCGTGGGTGGGCGCCATACGGAAGATTGGAAAAAATGGGATTTCCAGGTGGTGCTGTTCGACTCGTTCGTGGTGGGTGGCAGTGGTGGGGTGCTTGAGAAGGACTGGGAAAACGACGATTGGAAAGTGGGTCTCGCATGGGACTTGTCGGATAGCAGTTTGCTCTACGCGAATGCTGCGACAGGTTACCGTTCCGGTAGCTGGTACCCCGGACCGCTGCCGCAGTACGGGCCGGAGCACGTCGATGCCTATGAACTGGGCTGGAAGGGCCGCTTCCTGAACAACCGCCTCGATCTGGTCGCCAATGCGTACTACTACGAGTACTCGGACATGGCGATCGGATTCGATGCATTGAATACGCTGTCGGGTGAGTACGAGGCGAGCATGTTCAACCTCGGGCTGGCGGAAATCACCGGGTTCAATATTGGCGGCACCTGGCTGGTCACGGATACGGACCGACTCGCCTTCAACCTCGACTACACGGACTCGGAGATCAAGGAGTTCGACTTTGCGGCAGCGCTGGCACAGTTCGGTCCGCAGTACAACCTCGATGCGGCATTCGATTGGACGGGACTGGCCTTGCCGAACACGACCCCGTGGCGCCTGACGCTGGCCTGGAACCATACGTTTAATCTCGGTAAGGGCACGCTGGATTCGCGGCTGCAATCCGTCTGGAATGACGCTCGGTACGAGGGGTACCGGGAAACCACACAGGTGCAGTACGAATTCGCAGGCTACCGAATCGACTCGTACTTCACGCTCGACTGGAACCTGATCTACCAGCCGGGCGATGCGCAGTGGCATGCCGGGCTCTACGTCACCAACATCACGGACGAGATCGTGCCGAACTCATTGCGCGGCGGCGACGAAGCACCGGAGGGTACGCTGGCCGGTACGTTGCCAGCGAACCAGGCTTATCTCACCGGCACGCTGCGCGCACCGCGGGAATTCGGAATTCGCTTCGGCTTGGATTTCTGATGAGCGATGCGAGGATGAGCAGCTACCGTATACCATCGTCAATAATGGTCCTACCTTTTTTGCCGATGAGTTGCTACTGCCGGAGCTGAGTGCCGTCTGGAAGTTGTTCTGATAATCCAAAAAAAGGGGGGGGTCGAGTCATGCATCCACTAGTGGGTACAGCTGTAACTTGTCTGTCAATTTCTGCAGTTTCTGCATCCGTCAATGCGCAGGTTCCTAGTGCACCTGACAAAGGGCAAACGACGGCCCTCGAAGAAGTTATAGTCACCGCGCAGAAGCGCGAAGAGCGGCTGCAGGATGTGCCGATCTCCATAGCCGTGCTGGGCGGCGACACGTTCGACAAATCCTCCGATCGTGGCGTCCTCGAAGCCGTGGGCCGCGTGCCGGGCGTATTCTCGGGGGTGTCCAACCAAGGCGGGCGACAGGGCGGCAATCCGATGGTCGTGATCCGCGGCGTCTCTTCACCATCGTCCGGTTCGAGTACGACCGGTTACTACCTCGACAGTGTCCCGTACTCACGTAACGGACAATCCAATGTGCCGGATCTCAACCCGTATGACCTCGATCGGGTGGAGGTGTTGCGCGGTCCGCAAGGCACGCTGTACGGAGCCACTGCGCTCAACGGCGTGGTACGCGTCCTGACCAAGAGCCC
>JAIBJL010000076.1 GCA_020029545.1 Gammaproteobacteria bacterium | reverse complement strand
TGGTCGGCTCCAGCGACTACAGCAGCTATGGGTTTCCCGGCGGGCATATCGGCATCTACGTCAGTGGCTCGGCGCAAAGAGAAGTGCCGGCGCGGGTGACAGAGTGGCTACGGGCACGCGATGGCAAAAGAAAGGTGAGTCGTGAGCGGTGAGTCGTGAATGGGTTAGAGCATGAGCTGCAGCCAACGCGATGCGTCGGATGCACCGTCGTGATTGACTGGCCCGATCCGGCGACGCATTCTTGTATCGGTGCCATTCACCATTCACCATTCACCACTCACTATTCACCACTCACGCTTCCTACCCATGATCTACGACAGCATTCTCGGCACCATCGGTCGCACTCCCATCGTCAGGATCAATCGCCTGGCGCCAGCCAATGTCACCATGTTCGCGAAGTGCGAGTTCTTCAATCCGTTATCGTCGGTCAAGGATCGCCTGGCGATTGCCATCATCGAGGATGCCGAGCGCCGCGGTACCTTGCAGCCGGGTCAGACCGTCGTCGAGGCCACCTCCGGCAACACCGGGATCGCATTGGCAATGGTCTGTGCAGCCAAGGGCTATCCCTTCGTGGCGGTGATGGTCGAAAGTTTTTCGGTCGAGCGTCGCAAGATCATGCGCCTGCTGGGGGCGAAAGTGATCCTGACACCCGCTGCGGAACGTGGCAGCGGCATGGTCCGCAAGGCGGAGGAGCTGGCGAAGAAGCACGGCTGGTTTCTGGCACGGCAGTTCGAGAATGCAGCCAATCCGGAGTACCACCGCAACACCACCGGGCCGGAAATCCTTAGCGACTTCGCCGGCCGTCGGCTGGATTTCTGGGTCACCGGCTGGGGTACGGGCGGTACGCTCACCGGTGCGGGCGAGATGATCAAGAAGGCGCGTCCCGGCGTGAAGATCGTCGTCACTGAGCCCGCGGGTGCCTCGCTGCTGGCGGGTGCGGAGTTCAAGCCGCACAAGATCCAGGGGTGGACGCCGGATTTCATTCCCGCGGTCCTCAATCGCGAAGTTGCCGATGAGATCGTGCCGGTCACCGACGACGAAGCGATTCAGACAGCGCGTGCACTGGCCAGACAGGAGGGAATCTTCTGCGGCATTTCTTCCGGCGGCACTTTCGCCGCTGCGCTCAAAGTTGCGCAGCGGGCGCCGGCCGGTGCGGTCGTACTTGCCATGTTGCCTGATACGGGCGAGCGCTACCTGAGCACGGCCCTCTTCGAAGGGATCGGCGACGCTTCTGACTCGGAGCCGTAACAACCACGGAGCAGGCTGGCTGGCATGGGCGAGAGTCACGTGGGACTTCTCGCGTGCGGCTATGAGTAGTGACGGCCATGAGTGGTGACTTGACCTGGCAGTGACCCAATAATCCTTGAGGTTACAATTCTTTACACCTTCCCCGGAACGGGGGCGCTAACGTCGGGAACGGCCTGGGGCAAGGCAAAATCTTTTGCAATCCGGACACTCGTGGCCTCGCCGGGTGTTTGTAGCATTGCCACGCGCGCTTGTGCGTGCCTGAGGGTGCGAGCGTCAGCGGCCCTTCTGTCTTCTGGTTCGATCAAATAATCCATGGTTGTGAATCTTCGAATGATTGCGGTGGGGGCCGCTGTTCTGCTTGCGCTGGGCGCGTTCGGCTGGTTTGCGATTTCCAATGGCGAAGCGCCGGCGGGACTCACTCCCGGCGCTCGTCCGGGCGCGACTGCCGGCACCGATGCGCGCCCCGGTGGCCCCGGTGGCCCCGGTGGATTGAGCCCTGGCGGCCGGCCGGTGGGCGTCATCGTCGCCTTGGCCGGTAAAGTGCCGTTCGCCCAGCAACTCGAGGCGGTCGGTAACGCGCGCGCCAACGAGTCGGTAGATCTCACTGCCAAGACCTCCAACAGAATTACCGTCATCCGTTTTCGCGAAGGCCAGCAGGTCAAGGCCGGCGATGTCCTGGTCGAGTTCGATGGCGAGCAGGCGCGCGCGAACCTGGCTGACGCCGAGGCGTCATTGCGCGACAGCCGCAGCCAGTTCAACCGCAGTCGCGAGCTGTATGCGACCAAGGCGCTCTCGGAGGCGCAACTCGATCAGTTGCAAGCGACACTGAGCTCGAACGAGGCTCGTGTGGCCGGCGCGCGCGCGCAACTGAACGATACTATCATTCGCGCGCCGTTTGCCGGCCGCGTGGGTTTGCGTAACGTGAGCGTCGGTAGTTTCGTCAGCCCCGGCACGGTCATTACGACGCTCGATGACGCCAGCGTCATCAAGCTGGATTTTTCGGTACCGGAAGTATTTCTGGCGACGGTCAAAGAAGGCCTGGGCATTCAGGCCCATACCTCGGCGTATCCGGAAACCGAATTCAGCGGCAAGGTGTCCAGCATCGACAGCCGGCTCGATCCCATCAGTCGCTCGGTGACCGTGCGCGCCCGCATCGACAATCGGGATGGCCGTCTCAAGCCCGGTATGTTCATGACGGTGAAGCTGACCCGCTCGGAATCGGACGCGCTCATGATTCCGGAACAGGCGTTGATCCCCGAAGGCGAGCGCAAGTTCGTGTTTGCAGTGCGCGATGGCAAAGCCGTGCGCAGCGAAGTTCGCACCGGCCGTCGGCGTCCAGGGGAAGTGGAAATCACCGCGGGCCTTGCGGAAGGCGATGTCGTCGTCATCGAAGGCACGCAGAAG
This sequence comes from Gammaproteobacteria bacterium, assembly GCA_020029545.1. Lineage (GTDB taxonomy): Bacteria > Pseudomonadota > Gammaproteobacteria > Steroidobacterales > Steroidobacteraceae > Steroidobacter. The sequence goes on along the minus strand of JAIBJL010000076.1, from coordinate 11,437 downwards.
GTGCGCGATGGTACTGCGGTGGAAGTGCAGCCGGCCGGGCCGGGTGCCGCGTGATTCTCTCCGAGCTGTCGGTACGGCGGCCGGTCTTCGCGATGGTGGTCAGCCTGTTGCTGACCCTCCTCGGCCTGATGGCCGCCAACCGGCTCTCGGTTCGAGAATACCCGGATATCAGCGCACCCATTGTCAGCATCGAAACGCGCTATCGCGGCGCGCCCGCGGAAGTGATCGAGTCGCGCGTCACGCAGCTCATCGAAAACCAGGTCGCGGGCCTTGAGGGCATCGAAAAGATCACCTCATCCAGCGCGGAAGAGCGCTCGCGCATCACGATCGAATTCGACCTGAGTCGCGACATCGAATCCGCAGCCAACGATGTGCGTGACCGCGTGGCGCGCGTCCAGGACAACCTGCCCGATGAGGTTGATCCGCCGGAGATCAGCAAGGTCGACGCCAACTCCGATCCGATGATGAACATCGATGTGTCGAGCGACAAGCGCTCGGTGCTGGAGCTGAACGACTACGTCGACCGCTATCTGCTCGATCGCTTCTCGATCGTCGATGGTGTGGCAATCACGCGCATCAATGGCGAGCGCCGCTACGCGATGCGGATCTGGCTGGACCGCCAGTCGCTCGCGGGCCGCCAGTTGACGGTGCAGGATGTCGAAGCAGCGCTACGCCGCGAGAACCTGCAGTTGCCGGCGGGACGCATCGAATCCACTCATCGCGAGTTCTCGCTGCGCACCAATACCGGCTTCAACACCGAAGCCGACTTCCGTCAGATGGTGATCGGGCGGGGAAGCGATGGCTCGCCGGTGCGCCTCGGCGATGTGGCCGAAGTCAAGCGCGATGCAGAAGACCTGCGCTCGGTGTCGCGATCGAACGGCAGGATCGGCATCAGCCTGGCGATTATTCCGACGTCCACTGCCAACATTCTGGATGTCGCACGCGGTGTCCGGGAAGAAATGACGCGTATTCACGCCACCTTGCCGGAGGACATCAGCATCGAGGTGAACAGCGACAATTCGTTGTTCGTCAACGAGTCCATCAAAGAGGTCGTGTACACGCTGGTGATCGCGTTGCTGCTGGTGCTGGTGGTGATCTACGTGTTTCTCGGCAGCTGGCGTGCAACGCTCATTCCCGCAATCACCATTCCGGTATCAATCATTTCCGCGGCCCTTGTCATGGTCGTGGCCGGTTTTTCGATCAACGTCCTCACCTTGCTCGGCGCGGTGCTGGCGATCGGCCTGGTGGTCGACGATGCCATCGTGGTACTGGAAAACATCATGCGGCGCATCGAAAAAGGCGAGCCGGCGCTGATTGCCTCCGTCGATGGCAGTCGCGAAATCGGGTTCGCCGTGATCGCGACGACGCTGGTACTCATCGCGGTATTCCTGCCGATTTCCTATCTGCCCGGTAATCTCGGTCGGCTGTTCGGCGAGTTCGGCATCACGCTCGCCGCCGCAATCGCATTTTCGGCACTGATATCGCTGACGCTGGTGCCGATGATGACCTCGAAGTTTTTTACCCAAGGCCCGGTCCGAGGCCGCGTGGCGTTGCACGTCGAGCATTTTTTCAGCTGGCTGTCGTCGAAATACGAAGCAGCACTGCGCAGTACGATCAAGCAGCCGCTGCTGGGCGTCGGGCTGGCGGTCGGGGCGTTGCTACTGGGTGTGGTGCTGTACAAAGCGCTGCCCAGCGAGTATTCGCCGACCGAAGATCGCGCCTTCGTACAAATCATGCTCACGGCGCCGGAAGGTGCGAGCCTGAGTTATCTCGATCGCTACCTGATGCAGGTCGAACAGGTCGCGGCGGACGAAGTGCAGCGCGGCAATGCGCGTCGTGTGTTGACTCGTTCCGGAAGCTACGGCGGCGGGGGCGATGTCAGTACCGGGCGTATCATGTTGCCGCTCAATCCCTGGGACGAGCGCAACGAGTCCGCCACCGATATCGTGCAGCGCTTGCGTATGAAACTGGCAAATATACCCGGCGCGCGCGTCGTCGTGGGGCAGCCCGGCGGGTTGGGACAGCGGGGCCCGGGGACGCCGGTACGCTTGGTGCTGGGAGGTTCCAGCTATGAGGAACTGGCGCAGTGGCGCGATATCGTCATGGCGCGAGCGTCGGAGAATCCGGGCCTGGTGAACCTGGACTCGGACTACTACGAGCGTAAGCCGCAGCTCGACGTGGCCATCGATCGCAACCGTGCTGCCGATGTCGGCGTATCCCTGGAAGCCGTGGGACGTACGCTTGAAACCATGATGGGCTCGCGCATCGTGACGACCTATCTGGAGCGCGGCGAGGAATATCGCGTGATCCTGCAGGCACGCGACGTCGATCGGGCCACGCCCAGCGATCTCGACAATATCTATGTGCGTTCGGCCACGACCAACGCGCTCATTCCACTCTCCAATCTGGTCGAGGTGAAGGAGACCGCGGGACCGCAGGACTACAAACGTTTCAATCGCCTGCGTGCTATCACGATTTCAGCGGCACTGGCGCCTGGTTATTCGCTGGGTGAGGCGATCGAATTTCTGGAGCAGGTCGTGCGTAAAGAACTACCGGCTGAAGCACAGGTCAACTGGGACGGCGAATCGCGTGAATTCAAACGTTCCAGTGGTGCGCTCTATGTCACGTTCCTGCTGGCACTGACCATCGTGTTCCTGGTGCTGTCCGCGCAGTTCGAAAGCTTCCGTCATCCGATGGTGATCATGATGACGGTGCCGCTGGCGGTGACGGGCGCGTTGCTTGGGTTGTTCATGCAGGATGGCTCGATCAACGTCTTCAGCGAGATCGGCTGCATCATGCTCATCGGTCTTGCGGCCAAGAACGGCATTCTCATCGTCGAGTTCGCGAATCAGTTGCGCGACCGCGGCGTCGAATTCGTCGAAGCGATCATTGAAGCTGCGGCGATTCGCCTGCGACCGGTGCTGATGACGTCGCTATGTACCTTGTTCGGTGCGATACCGCTGCTGATTGCTTCCGGGGCCGGTGCCGAAAGCCGCCGCGCGATTGGCGCCGTGGTCGTTTACGGTGTCGGCTTCTCGTTGGTGCTGACGCTGTGCGTCGTGCCGACCATGTATACGCTGCTGGCGCGTCATTCTCGCTCGCCGGAGTATGTCAGTCGCATGATCGAGCGATTGCGCCGCGGTGCCCCGGCAACAGAGGCGGAGAGCACGGCGGCCTCTTCCGCGGCCGATAAACCAGCGGCGCCATGAACGGCAGTGACATTTCCTGTTCCTGTCTTTCGGGCGGGCAGCAGGTTCTTTGAGTCGCTGCGAGTTTGCATAGATTCATAAAGGAATGGCTTACTTGGCAGCGAGCGCCACAATTGCCGTTACCTATAGGGCCTGGGGCGCGGGGCCTGGGCAGGAAACGAATCGGGGTACACGCTGCACATTCGAGTCTCTTACCCAGGCCCCGCGTCCCAGGCCCTTGCCAAGGCAGTCGGTTTGAGTCGAGTCACGGGCAAACACTGCTAAGTCAGCGCCATTGATTCATAAAGTTATTCTGAGCGGCGAGTTAAGAAACGAGCGATGTTTAACTTAGCATCGTCAATAATTTATATGTATTACGGCGTCTCGCTCGCCGGTCTGGCAGCTCGCCTTGGGTAGAATCACGCCCCTACTTCCAGGCGGCCAGCGGTCGTCGCGGCACTGATGAGTCGTTGTCGATCATGGCGTTATCTCCTTACCAGCAGCTAGAGCAGGAATTTCGGCGTTTGCATGCCTTCCGTGGTGCAGCCAGCGTGCTGCGCTGGGACGCGGCGGTCATGATGCCCCGCGGTAGTGCCGATTTGCGCGGCGAGCAGCTCGCCGCCATCGAGATGGAAACGCATTCGCTCGTCACCTCGCCACGCGTGTCGCGGTTGCTGGATCGCGCGGAAGCGAATGCCCAAGGGCTCGAAGCGTGGCAGATCGCCAACCTGCGCGAGATGCGTCGCGAGCGCGATCACGCTATTGCGACGCCGCAGAATCTGGTATCGCGCCTGGCCAAGGCGACCTCGCGTGCCGAGATCAAATGGATCGAAGCGCGCCAGAAGAGCGACTTTGCTTTATTCGCTCCGCACCTGGAAGAAGTGGTGGCATTGATCCGCGACAAGGCCGCGCTGCTGGGCAAGGCGTTGAATCTGAGTCCATACGATGCGCTCGTCGACGAATTCAGCCCGGGACTACGCGTCGCAGAGATCGATTCGGTCTTCACTACCGTCGGGCGGCGTCTGCCGGGACTCATTCACGAAGCCATCGATCTGCAGGCAAAGCGTCCGCTGCTGGAAATCACCGGCCGTTTTGCGCCTGCCAAGCAGCGTCAGCTGGCGACGGAACTGATGAAGACATTGGGTTTTCAGTTCGAGCATGGCCGACTCGATGAGAGCGAACATCCGTTCACCGGCGGCGTGCCCGGGGACATTCGCATCACGACGCGTTTCAGTTCCAACGATGTACTCACCGGCTTGATGGGCGTGCTCCATGAAGCAGGTCATGCACTGTACGACAACGCGCTGCCCGAAGCCTGGCGGGGTCAGCCGGTCGGACGCGATGCAGGCATGGCGGTGCAGGAGAGCCAGTCGCTGCTGCTGGAAATGCTGATTTGCCGCAATCGCCCCTTCCTGCGCTATCTGAAACCGTTACTGGAAAAGACCTTCGGCGTTGCCGGTCCCGAATGGGAGGTAGAGAACCTGTATCGCCTGCTGACGCGCGTGCGGCGCAGCCTGATTCGCGTCGATGCCGATGAGGTGACGTATCCGGTGCACATCGTGCTGCGTTACGAGCTCGAAAATGAGCTGCTCAGCGGCGAACTCAAGGTCAAGGATTTGCCGGAAGCGTGGAATACACGCATCGAGGACCGGCTCGGCGTGCGCCCCGCCAACGATGCGGAAGGCTGCCTGCAGGACGTGCACTGGGCGGTAGGTTCTTTCGGCTATTTTCCGTCGTACGCCATCGGTGCCGTAATCGCCGGTCAACTGTACGAGCGACTGCGCGCCGAGCGCCCGGAACTCGATCAGGAGATCGCGGCTGGCCAGTTCTCGGGTCTATTCGATTGGTTGCGCGAGAATGTGCATGCGGTCGGCGCCAGCCTCAGTACGCCGGACCTGATCATGAACGCGACCGGCAAGCCGCTCTCTGCCGCTGCCTGGTTGCGGTATGTCGAGGCGAAGTATCTGGAAGAATAGACGAGAGGGCGTGGGACCTGGGGCCTGGGCAGGATTCGGACAAGCGCCAAGTTGCAACGAATCGCTATACTTCACCTCCTGCATTCTTCCGTTTCGTTCCGGCTCTGGCCCACTACCCAGGCCCCAGGCCCTCTATTCCATGTCCGCAGTCCTCTCTCATTCCAACAACTTCAAGCGTCTGCAGGCCCGGTTGCGTGGGTCTGTCGGCAAGGCGATTGAAGATTTCCAGATGATCGCTGACGGCGATCGCGTGATGGTGTGCCTGTCCGGAGGCAAGGATTCGTACACGCTGCTGGACATACTCATGTCGCTACAACGCAGCGCGCCGGTGGAGTTCGAGTTGATTGCCGTCAATCTCGACCAGAAACAGCCTGGGTTTCCGGCGCATGTGCTGCCGGACTATCTCCGCGCGCTGGGGGTGAAGTTTCACATCATCGAGCAGGACACCTACAGCGTCGTCAAGCGGGTGATTCCGGAAGGCAAGACCATGTGCGGCTTATGTTCGCGTCTGCGTCGGGGTGCGCTCTATCGCTATGCGGCGGAGCACGGTATCACCAAGATTGCGCTCGGTCACCACCGCGACGATATCGTCGAGACGCTGTTCCTCAATATGTTCTTCGGGGGCAAGCTCAAGGCGATGCCGCCGAAGCTGTTGTCCGAGGACGGTCGTCACACGGTCATCCGTCCATTGGCCTATGTCGACGAACAAGACATCGACCGCTACGCACGGGCACGCGAATTTCCGCTGATTCCCTGCACCCTCTGCGGTTCGCAGTCCAATATGCAGCGCGTGGAAATCAAAAAAATGTTGCGCGAATGGGAAACGAAATACCCGGGACGCATCGAATCGATTTTCTCCAGCATCTGCAATGTCGTGCCTTCGCACCTTGCCGACACCAGCGCACATGACTTCACGCGCCCCGTATCCGGTCCTACGTTTGATTGAGCCACTTTCTGGCTGTCGCCTGTAGCCCGCACCCGTAGCCCCGCGAATGAGTGTCAACGAATGAGCAGCACCCACATCGTCTTCTCGCACGGTCAGGATGGCGAGCCCTGGGGCAGCAAGATCGTTGCGATGGCAAAGGTCGCGCGGCGTCATGGCCTGAACGTGGAATCGGTTGACTATCGAGGCATGGCCGATCCCGCCGCACGCGTGGATAAGCTGCTGGCGTTCTGCCGCGGCTTGCCGGGCGAGTTGCTGCTGGTCGGATCGAGTCTCGGTGCGCATGTGGCCACATCGGTCGCGACGCAGGTTCCGATGCGCGGACTGTTCCTGCTTGCGCCCGCGTTCTTCATGCCCGGGTACGAGCAGTTCACGCCGCGTGCACCGCCGTGTCCGGTGATGATCGTCCATGGCTGGAATGACGAAGTCGTACCGGTTCGCAACAGTGTGCGTTACGCCGAGCAGTACAAATGCACGCTGCATGTCATCGATTCCGATCATCGGCTCACGGCCAATATCGATGAAGTCTGCGAATATCTGGACAGCTTCCTGCGCCGCGTGTTGAGCGCCGGTAGTGCCGTATAACGATTGGATGGTCCCGCGTCCCGCTGAGCGGACAGGACAAAAAACATCGCAGCGGGTCGGCAGACTGTCGGCAGGCGAACTGGGTATGATCCCCCGATCCGATGTTACGGAGCTCATCATGATCATTTCCAGACTGTCCTTGCTTGCCCTTGCTATGACAACGGTCGTGGCCGCCTGTACGCCCGATCCAGGTCCGGAGAAACCGACGCCACCGCCGCCGCTCAAAGACACTGTCTTCGGCGATATGGCCGGTGCCGTCGACAAGGCGCGCGGCGTAGAGGCAACGACGATGCAGCAGAAGCAGGAGATGGACCGCGCATTGCAAGAGGCGGAAGGCCCTTGAGTGTGGGATGGACGACAACCGCGCGCTGCGTCCGGTTGTGTACCGCAGCGATCGCGCGCTGATGGCCGATCTGTCCGGATCGGTGCGGCTCTGGTTGTCGCTGCTGCGGCGTCCGATCACTTTCTGGGCGCGCCCGCATGTTCTGCCTGAGGATCTGCGGCAGCGCTTTGCGCAGCGCCAGCGCCCGATCTGTTATGTGCTTGAAATGCACAGCGTGGCCGATGTCGTAGTGCTGGAGAAGGTCTGCGCGGCCACCGGCCTGCCTGAACCGTTGCAGCCGTTGCGACCGCCGTTGCCGGCGCGCTCGGTATTCTTTCTCGAACGTTTCGCCGGATTCTGGGGCGATCGGATCGACCCACGAATCTCCGACGAATTGCGTCAGCTCGTGAACGTCGCTGTGGCCGATCCCGCGCTCGATGCGGATCTGCTCCCCGTCAGCGTGTTCTGGGGTCGCGCGCCCCGCAACGAAGGTTCGTGGGTACGACTGCTGCTGTCGGAGAACTGGGATCGCGTGGGGCGCTTTCGCCGCATGCTGTCGGTGCTGATCAACGGACGCAATCTGTTCGTCCAGTTCGGCGAGCCGGTGGCGTTGCGTTCGATGGTCGATGGCACCGCAGATCCATCGCGTGCCGTGCGCCGTGTCACGCGGACGATGCGCTCGTCATTGAGTCGTCAACGGGCCGCGGCCATCGGCCCGGACCTGTCGCACCGCCGTACCATCGCTACCCAGGTGCTCCGTGCGGCGGCGGTCCGGCGGGCGATGAGCGAGGAGATGCGCGCAAAGAAAATTTCGCGCCCCGAAGCAGTACGGCAGGCGCAGAAGCTTATTGCCGAAATTGCCGCCAACTACTCGAATGTGTTCGTCGCTTTTCTCGCGCGCCTGCTCAGCTGGGTGTGGACGCGCCTGTACGATGGCGTCGAACTGCATCATTTCGACAAGGTACGGCAGATCGCCGACGGCAATGAGGTGGTGTATGTGCCTTGTCACCGCAGCCACATGGATTACCTGTTGCTGTCCTATGTGATCTACTACAAGGGCTACGCGGTGCCGCACATTGCAGCGGGCATCAATCTGAACCTGCCTGTCGTGGGCTCATTTCTGCGACGCGGCGGAGCCTTTTTCATGCGGCGCAGTTTCAAGGGCAATGCGCTGTACACGATGGTATTCATGAAGTATCTCGGCCTGATGATGGCGCGGGGACATTCGATCGAATACTTCATCGAAGGTGGGCGCAGCCGCACCGGCCGCCTGCTGCAGCCCAAAACCGGCATGCTGTCCATGACCTTGCGCAGTTTCTTGCGCGATCCACGCCGGCCGGTCGTTTTCGTGCCTGTCTATTTCGGCTATGAGCGTGTCGTGGAAGGCAAGACTTATATCGGCGAGCTCTCCGGCCAGCCGAAAAAGAAGGAAACCGTTCTCGGCGTGATTCGCGCACTCGGGGCGTTGCGCGAGCATTTCGGCAAGGTGCATGTCAGTTTCGGTGAGCCCATTCGTCTCAACGACCTGCTGCAACGACATGCGCCGACACACGATTCCACCAAGCCTGAAAAAGACGAACGCCCTGCGTGGCTGACACCGGTAGTAAGCGAGCTGGCGATGTCGATCATGACGAACATCAACAGCGCGGCCTGTGCGACACCGATCAACCTGCTGGCGCTGGCATTGCTGGCCACACCGAAGCAAGCGATGCTCGAAAGCGATCTGACGCGCCAGCTGGAACTGTATGCATCCTTGCTGCGGCAGGCTCCGTATTCGCCTTTGGTATGGATCACCGACATGGACGGCACATCGATGGTGAAGCACGGCGAACGCATGCTGCTGTTGCAGCGGCTCAAGCATCCGCTCGGCGATGTGATTCGCATGAGTGAGGAAAATGCGGTGCTGATGACCTATTTCCGCAACAACGTGCTGCACCTGATGGCGATGCCCTCGCTGATCGCCTGCTGCTTTCTGAACAATCGCACCATGACGACGACCGATATCCAGCGCCTGATGTGGCGTACTTATCCGTATGTACGCGACGAGTTGTTCCTGCGCTGGACGGAACCGGAGATCCCCGCAGTCGTGCAGGAAGTGTTGGACGATCTGGCGAATCACGGCTTGCTTGAATATTCGGTCGCGGAGTCGGTATGGCGCCGACCGCCGACCGGCTCAAACGAAGCGGTGCAACTGTCGGTGCTGGCGCAGGTCACGGTGCAGATCATCGAGCGTTACTACCTGGTCATTGCGGTGCTGATGAAGGCGGGCAGCGGACGCATTTCACAGGATGTGCTGGAATCGCAGTGCGAACTCATGGCGCAACGCATGTCGATGCTGCATGAGTTGAACTCGCCAGAGTTCTTCGACAAGGTGCTGTTCAAGAACTTCATCGATTTGCTACGCGAGCGCAGGGTGCTGATCGTGAACAGCGAAGGCCGATTGACCTACAGCGAGCTGCTGACGTCGGTCGCCGACGATGCGCAACTGGTGCTACACGAACAGATCCGCAACAGCGTGCTGCAGGTGACTCACCGGTGACATTGCAGATATTGCCGTTTCCTAAGTAGGCGCCGATCAATACAATGTTGCGATGTCGAATTCACCGCTTCCCCACGCGCATCCGATTGACCGGACGTGCTCGCTGATCGAGTCTGCGGCTTGCTCACGTCGCGAGTTGTCCTCATGAGTGTTTTTCGCTGGCTTGCGTTGCCGACTCTGCTACTCAGCAGCATCGCCTCGGCCGATATCATCCTGTCATCACCGGCCGCGCGGGTCGAGAATGGCGCCGCGCTGGAACTCATACTCACGATTACCAACGATCGGCAGGAAGCGATATCCGTCGAATTGCCTTCGCCGCTGCATGTTCGCTTCGAGACTGCCACAGGCGTCGCCACGCTGGATGTGCTGCCCGAGCCTTCAGGTGTGCTCGACATCGCTCCCCGTGAGTTTCGCAAGATCCGGCTCAAAGGTTCAGTGCCGGCTGATGCGACCGGCACCGCGACGTTGTCGACGACCGGGCTCGAATCGAACTTGCTGGCGTTGCAGATCGTGCCCGCGGCCGAATCGGCGAACAGCACGCGATCGCAGGCTCAGGTTGCCAAGGCGCTGCCGGGAGAAGCCCCGACGCTGGTCGACAAACCGCCAGAGCTTTCGATATCTGTTTACGAACCGGTCTACGTGATCGTCGGTGGCGACGGTGGACTGAATGCCAAGTTCCAGATCAGCTTTCGCTATCAGTTGTTCGACGACAAGGGCAGGCTCGCTGCGCGTTTGCCCTGGATCGACGATCTGTATCTGTCTTTTTCGCAAACCTCGTTGTGGGACCTGGGGGAATTGTCGAAACCATTCAAAGACACCAGCTATCGGCCGCGACTGTTCTTTTCCGACTACGACTTGCTGCGTGTCATGGATGGGCGCTTGCGCATGGGCATCGAAGTGGGTGCGGGGCATGAGTCGAATGGCAAGGATGGCACCGAATCGCGCAGCTTCAACATGTTCTACGCGCGTCCGATGATTACCTTTGGCGATCCCGATGGGTTGCGCGCGTATGTCGCACCGCTGATCCATAACTACGTGGCGGCCGACGAGAATCCCGATATCAAGGATTATCGTGGCTACGTCGACTGGTTGGTCGGTATCGGCGCCAAAGGTGGACTCGATATTTTTGCCACCCTGCGCAAAGGCGAACGCAGCAACTTCGGCAGCGTGGAGCTGAATCTATCGTATCCACTCGCCAAGCTCAGCGGTGGTGATCTCACCGGCTGGCTGCTGCTGCAGTATTTCGGCGGCTATGGCGAGAGCCTGCTGGATTACAACCATAAGCTCGACTCGCAGCTGCGGCTGGGGATTGCGATAGCGTTGTGAAAGATCGGAACGGAGTCTTCTCGCAAAGATCGCGGAGATCGCAAAGGTAAGCATCGGCATGAGTGAATCCGGATCTCGAAATCGGGCCAACCATAGTTGATGGTTTTTTTACCTTGGCGCTCTTGGCGAGAAGCCTTCAATCTTCGCCTTTGATCCTTCCCCGTGCCGCTTTCACCTGGCTGCGCTGCTGCTTGCCTTCCAGCCGCCGTTCCTTCGAAGCGCGCGTCGGTTTCGTTGCGCGCCGGATCTTCGGTTCGATCCGTGCTTCGGTGACCAGGGTTTCAAGACGCTCGAACGCGTCGCGCTTGTTGTGTTCCTGGGTGCGGAACCGCTGCGCGCTGATCACGATCACATCGTCGTCGGTTAGCCGACGGCCGGCGAGCACGCGCAGTCGCGCGCGGACGCGCTCGGGCAGCGCGGGCCAGGCTTTCAGATCACAACGCAACTGCACTGCGCTGGCGACCTTGTTGACGTTTTGTCCGCCGGGGCCGCCTGAGCGAATGAAGCGCAGCTCGATGGCAGCGTCGGGGATGTGCATGGATGGCGGAGGCGACTATG
>JAIBJL010000370.1 GCA_020029545.1 Gammaproteobacteria bacterium | reverse complement strand
ACGCGAAACGCAAAGAACACCGGCGCAATAGGTGGGCGCTCACTGCGTGGTTGCGATTTCAGTCCCTTGATCTCGCCGTCGAGGTGGTGCGTAATGATGAGGCTGCCGAGCTTCGGTACGCTGACTTCGTATTTGTTGGTCTCGTTTTTTTCGTCCGGGACGGCGAACAGGATCAGGGGCGCGCCGCGCTGCGTTTCCCAATGACCTTCGATCGCAGCGAGTTTCATCGGCTGGTACTCATGTACTTCGAGTCCATGCAGATCGCCGACAACAATCTGTAGTGGAACGGTAATGGCCGCGAAACCTATCGCGAGTTTCAGCATGAGAGTCGCGCCCTCAACGTGACGATTGCGCAGCAGATAGGTGGCACTGATTCCGCCGATCACGAAGCAGGTCGTGATGAATGCACCGAGCACCATGTGTGTCAGGCGATAAGGAAACGACGGATTGAAAATGACCTGTGTCCAGCTCTTCGGGTGGAACACACCGTCAATGATTTCGTAGCCAGCCGGCGTGTGCATCCAGCTGTTTGCCGCCAGAATCCAGAATGTCGAGATCAACGTGCCCAGCGCAACCATGCAGCTTGCGAAGAAGTGAACTCGCGGCGTAACGCGACGCCATCCGAACAACATGATGCCGAGGAAGGTGGCTTCCAGGAAGAACGCCGTCATGACTTCGTAAGCCAGCAAAGGTCCCAGGATATTGCCCGCGCGCACCGACAGCTCCGCCCAGTTCGTGCCGAACTGAAAGCTCATGACGATGCCGGAGACCACGCCGAGCGCAAACGAGACCGCGAAAATCTTCAGCCAGAACAGGTACAGCTCACGCCACAGGGTGCGATGCGTCTTCAGGTACATGCCGGCCAGAAACGCAAGCCAGCTCGCGAGGCCGATCGTAAAAGCGGGAAAGATGATGTGAAAACTGATCACGAACCCGAACTGGATTCGCGACAGAAACAAAGCAGACATCTCATTCATGACAGGGCAATTGTCTGCTCATGCTGCGGTGCGTTCAATGTCAAATAAACGGAGGCTGCCTTCGCGCGATTCGATGGCTGGCAAGCGCCTCGTGTTCGCGCTGTGTAATGGATATGCCGAGTAGGCGCGCCGGCAGGGGCAGGACGCTGATCACGGACATCAGCAGTGCTGCGGCGTAGGGAATCGACTGGATCAGCATGACCGCGACCCACACGGACAGATCGGGGCCCTTGAGTTCCTCGGGAATGCCGAGCGTCCAGGCGCCGATCGTCAGTCGATGCGTGAGTATCCACGTCAGCGTTAGCATGCAGAGCAAGAACGCGATCTCAGGCGCCGCGGCCAGCAGACCCTCGATCGCAGATCGGGTGCGCAGGTTTTTTGGTGTACGACGGAAAGGCTCCTGCTGCGTGAATAATGATTTCACGACGGCAACGCCGATAGTGTGCGACAACGCGAGTCCCGCGATGGCGGCAGCGGCGGTTTGCCGGAAATTGGCTCCCACGCGCGTCGTGTACAGATGGGCGAGCTTCACCAGGCGAAAGGCAAACAACGACAGCGGCAACACCGAGAACATGATCAACGGGGGATCGATTCGATTCGGTGCGATGACCATCGCGATCGACCAGCCGATCGCCGCAATATTGAATAGCAGGTTCACGCCGTCGGCGAGCCAGGGCAGCCAACCGGCGATGAAGTGGTAGCGCTGCCCGGCAGTCAGGTGCGGATCGCGGCGCGAGAAAACGGCCTGACGATGTTTGCGCAGGATTTGTACGGCACCGTATGCCCAGCGAAAGCGTTGCTTCTTGAAGTCGCGAAAACGATCCGGCATCAATCCACGACCGTAGCTCTGGGCGACGTACTGCGCTTCGAAACCGCGTTCGAACAGGCGTAAACCCAACTCGGCATCTTCGGTGATGCACCATTCGGCCCAGCCGCCGACTTCCTTGAGCGAACTGTGACGCACCAATGTCATGGTCCCATGCTGAATGATGGCGTTGCGCTCGTTGCGCGTCACCATGCCGATATAAAAGAAACCGCGATATTCGGCGTAGCACATTGCCTTGAACGCACTTTGCGCTTCATCGCGGTAATCCTGCGGTGCCTGCACGATCGCAATCTCCGCCTTGGCGAACAGCGGCAGCAGGTCGTGCAGCCAATGCGGTTGTACCTGGTAGTCGCTATCGATGACGGCAATGATTTCCGCGTCGCTGGCGGACTGTCGTAACGCGAAATTGAGTGCGCCGGCCTTGAATCCGGCCAGCTGCACGAGATGAAAGAATCTGAAGCGTGTTCCGAGTTGCCGACAGTGCGCCTCGACGGGTTGCCACAGCGACTCATCGGGGGTGTTGTTGTCAATCACGATCACTTCGAAGTTGTCGTAGTCGAGTTGCGCGAGCGCATTCAGCGTATCGATCAGCATCTGCGCCGGTTCGTTGCTGGCCGGCACATGAATCGACACTTTCGGGTGAATTGTCGGGCAGGTGACCTCCAGATCGACGGCTCGCGTGCGTAACTTGGAGAAGCGTGCTTCCGCCCATTCGTGTGCTTCGGCGAGTAGTACGGCGATGACGCCTAACATGCCGATCAGCAGCACGCAGCCAAGGAATGCACTCAGCAATGTCAGATACTGTTGCGAGTAGTCGTAAACGATCCATACCAGCGTTGCGGCTGCCGCATAAGCCACGATCGCCAGCAGACTGCGGCCACGCGTGCCAAGCGTGCGGCTGTTGGTAAAGAACAGTGCAATCAGCATCATCGCCAGTGCGACCGAAGTCCCGGCCAGCGCATGCCACTGCGGAATCCGCACAATGGGTTCGACAAATGCAAACTTCGGCTCGCGATTCACGTTGTAGATGCCCCAGTAGGCACCCACCGCGCCTTCGTATTGCGCCTTCCACGGCTGATCGAAGGCTTCCATCAGGTAGTAGATGTAGCCCTCGTTCTCTGCAAGTTGCACGAAGCGCCGCAGGAACAGCGCTTCATTGCTCGTCGATGCGACTGCTGCCTCGCGCGTGCGGCCATCCGATGGCCAGCCGACTTCACCAATGACGATTTCTTTGCCCGGAAATGTCCGCTGTAGCAGCTGCACGCGGGACCTCACGTACTCGAGTCCCTGCTCGACCGGAACACCTTCCCAATAGGGCAGCAGATGCACGGTGATGAAATCGACGTGATCCACCAACTCGGGATGCCTGATCCATACGTGCCACGGTTCGGCGGTACTGACGGGTTGCGTCACGGCTGCCCGCACGCGATCCAGCTGTCGTGCCAGTTGCGCGACACGCAGATCGCCGCGCAGGATCGATTCGTTGCCGATGATCACGCGGATGACGTTGGAATGCGTTTGCGCCAGATCGATCGCTGCCTGCACCTCATCCTCATTGGTGACCCGTTGGCGATCGAGCCAGGCGCCGACCGTCACTTTGAGCTGATGCCTGGCTGCGAGTGCCGGTACCTGTCCCAGGCTCAGCAGCGAGGAATACGTACGTATGGAATTTACCTTACCGGCAAGCAGCTGCAAATCGGCGTCGATCTGTGCGAGTGAAGGGAGCTCGCGGTATAGCGGATCTTGCCCTGCATTGAATGGCGAGAACGCCATGCCCTGCACGCGATCCGGCCAGCGCGGTTCCATCGTCGGCCGGTTCAACCAGGCCCAGACGCCGATGGTAATGGCGGCGAACGCGGCGGCGATGAGAATACTGGAGAATTTCATCAGTGGATGAGCCCATTACTCGGACAGGCTGCCTGTCGCCACAACCTCGACGCAGTGCGAAGCGCTCATGTTAACTTACCCAACCGTGTTAATTTGTCGGTATGTCGCGCTGAGGAGAGTGAGCATGGTTACCGAGCTGGAGCGGAGAAATTTTGTGGCGAGCAGCCATCGGCGCATCGCCCGCCAACTTGTTGCCCAGCAGCGCATCGCAATGCGCTGTGTGTTGTTCCTGGCAGGTTGCCTGGCAGGAGTGTCGGCAGGCGCAGCCGACCAGCGTCGTCATGTCAACAACTTCGAAATTACTCCGTTTGTGGGCTACATGAGTGGCGGCAAGTTCGAAAACCCCACTGACAAGAGCGAGCGCAACCTGGAGGACGACACCGCTTTCGGCTTGTTCGCCGACATCGTAGCCGATGTTCCGGAGCGGCACTACGAATTGCTGTATGCAAATCAGAGCAGCACGGTGGAGGGTGGAGTGCCGATCGATATGAATGTGCAGTATCTGCATATCGGCGGCACGGTGAGCTACACCGACACATCGGCACACGTCATTCCCTATTTCGGCGCCACGATCGGCGCGGCGCGCTTCAGTCCGGATACCAGTGGCCTCAGCGATGCAACCAAACTGTCGTTCAGCGTCGGCGGCGGTTTGAAGGTGCCGTTGACCGATCACCTGGGGTTGCGCTTCGATGCGCGTGCATTCTTTTCGCTGCTCGATGGCGATACGACGTTGTTCTGTACGTCGGGCAGTGAGGGCGGCGCCTGTGCGATCAGCGCGCGATCGGACACGTTCATTCAGTATGCCGCTGGCCTGGGAATCGTCGCTGCCTTTTAACGTGCGAAATCTGTTCCGCGCCGTCCGCTGATGTCGTCTCCGCTGCTCGCCATCGAAGGCATCAGCAAGTCGTTCGGTGGCAGCGATCGGCGTGTACTGCGCGATCTGTCGCTGCAGCTCGCAGCAGGCGAGTACATTGCGATCATGGGCGAATCCGGTGTCGGCAAATCGACGCTGCTGAATCTGATTGCCGGCCTGGATGTGCCCGATAGCGGTCGCGTCATGTTCGCCGGCGAGCCGTTTTCGGCACTGAGCGACGATGCGCGCACATTGCTGCGTCGCGCCCACCTGGGCTTCATCTTCCAGGCGTTTCATCTGCTGCCGCACCTGAGTGTGGAGCGCAACATCGCGCTGCCGCTGGCATTGAATGCGCTGGCAAGCGATGCGGCAGAAGCACGCGTCTCCGAGTTGCTGGAAGCAGTGAAGCTGTCCACGCGGCGCCGTAGTACGCCAAGTGAATTGTCGGGCGGCGAAATGCAGCGAGTTGCCATCGCGCGGGCACTGGCGCATCGACCCCGGCTGGTACTGGCCGATGAGCCCACCGGCAATCTCGATGCCGACGCTGCCAAAGACGTGTTGGGGTTGCTCAGAGAGCAACTGCAGCGCGATGGTGCTGCAGGGATTCTGGTGACGCATTCCGAACTGGCAGCACAGACGACGGATCGCATCTA
>JAIBJL010000075.1 GCA_020029545.1 Gammaproteobacteria bacterium | reverse complement strand
TTTTTTGGCGATCGTTGGAGGCGCATAGTGGGCACTATGTAACGAGAAGGATCGCCAAACAAAGACCGATGTGGCGCAGCCGCAGTAGATGATCCATTACTCGGACAGGCTCCTAGGCTGCTGTCGAATTTGAGCCTCGATCTTATCGAGCGCTGCGCTGGTCATGTGGCGTTTGCGGGCATAGGTCAGCACCTTGAGTGCACGCGCAGGCTGCTTCGCGTTGAGTTCGCGCCGCGCCGCCGCGACATAGCCGGCCTGAATGCGGTCGCGAGTCAGATCCAGCTCAGGGGCGGTTGCGGCGTTTTCGACAGCCTTGTCGTAATGGTCGTTGGCTTCCGCCACGTTGCGCAGAGTGACCGGCGTGCGATCGAGATAGACGCGGGCTCGGGCGAGGTGTTCGCCGGCTGCTTCGAGTTGTTGCTGTGCTCGTACTCTGAACTTCGTCCTGCGCTTCTCTATATCGGTCTGCAACGCTGCGATGCGCGGATGATCCGGCTGCACCGAGCGCGCTTCGGCCAGCGAGCGTAGTGCGGCGTCGAGTTCACCTGCCTTGCGTTCGCGTTCCGCCTGGGTCACGAGTGTATCGGCAACGCGACGCAGTCCGGCAATCGCTTCGGCTTGCTGCGGTTCGAGCTTCAGTACGGCGCGATAGGCATCGACAGCATTGGACGCAGGCGGTTTGATGAGCGCACCTGCCGCGAAACTCGTGCGGGCATCCGCCAACAGCGATGCAATCTGCCGCTGTTGACGCAAGGTCACTTCGGTGTCGCGTGACCGTGGTTCGACAGCCGGTCGCTGGTCGTGTGCGGCAGGAGATTCGACGGGGGCTTGCACTGCTGCGTCGCCAGGCGGGGCAGGCGATACGGATTCGACTACGGTCCCGAGCGGTCGCTGTGTCGGCTGCCACAGGTAGAAGCCGCCACCAAGGGCAATAGCGGCCGCCAGTGCTGCGGCGCTCCAGGTCGACCAGCGGCTCGTCGACTTAGAGAGGGCTGCAGCATTCGAAACGGTCTGTAGCGTGGGGTGCGAGTTATCGCGTTCACGAACCAGTGTCGCGGCCTGGTTTGCGGGTATCTGTGTCAATGTCGAGATCGCGCGAATGACCTCGCCGCTCGTGGCGAAGCGCTGTGCGCGATCTTTCGCCGTCAGCAGGTTCAGGAACGCCTGATAACAGACGAGTTCCGGCGGCAGCAGCGGCAACGGATCGCTCAGGTGCTTCAAGGCAATCGAGAGAGCCGAGTCGGCCTGATACGGCACCTTGCCCGTGAGCATTTCGTAGAACACGATGCCCAGCGAATACAGATCGCTGCGCCCATCGAGTTCGAGTCCTTTCACCTGCTCGGGGCTCATGTAGTTCGGTGTGCCGACGAACATGCCGGTGGCGGTCAATGAAGTACCGACATCAATGGCACGTGCAATGCCGAAATCGGTCAGCACCGGCGTCCCATTTTCGCGGAACAGAATATTCTGCGGCTTGATATCGCGATGCACGAAGCCCTTGCGATGCGCGAGATCGAGCGCCGAGCCGATGGCGGCGCAGATTTCCAGCGCGACGGTGGGCGTGCATTGGCCGCCGACGATGCGCTGGCGCAGATCGCCGCCGGGCAACAGTTCCATGGACAGATAGTGGTGTCGCAGATGCTCACCGACATCAAACACCGGCACGATCGACGCATGGTGCATCTGCGAAACGATGCGTGCCTCGCGTTTGAAACGGGTCGAGAACGTCGGATCCTGATGGAGCAGCGGCGACATGATTTTGAGCGCCACTTCGCGACCGAAGCTGTTCTGGATCGCGAGGTAGACCGTCGCAGTGCCACCCTGCCCGAGCTGGCGGACGATCTGGTATCCGGGAATCGTGATGTCGTCGGTCATCGCTTCTCAACCGGCCCGCTTGCGTGCCCGGCGGGCAGTGTAGCCAATTCGTCCTGCGGTTGGTGATGGCCCGCCGTTCCGACCCGCTGCAACCTGGCGCGATGCGGCAGGGCTGCGCAGCGCAATGCCTGAGTCGTTGTTTCATACTGACGCGGCGAAACAGGTATCGTATTGCCTCCCGATAACCCCCCTGCGATAACCCCCGGTGAGACGCGATGGAGCATTCGCCTGACGAACGGCAACGACGCAATGCGGTGCAGCTGCGAAGGCAACGCTGGATCGTGGCGGCGACTGCCGGGGAGGGTGGCAGGTGAGCGATCGGTTGGAACTCACGCGGCTGCGCGATCTCACTTTGCGCGAGCCGCCGCAACCTGGACGCGCGGCGCATCTGAGTGCTGCCAGCGGGCTGGTGCGGGTCAACGATCTGCTGTACGTGATCGCCGATGATGAATATCAGCTCGGCATTTTCTCTGCAACGCTGAACGAGCCTGGCACACTGCTGCGATTGCGCGATGGCTTGCTACCCGAGGCGAAGGCACAACGCAAAGTAGTCAAGCCCGATCTCGAAGCGTTGCTGCGCGTGCCTGCCGACAGAAATTTTCCGCACGGTGCGTTGCTCGCCCTGGGTTCGGGGTCGCGCCCGTCGCGGATGACGGGATATTTGCTGACACTCGATGCGGCCGGCCGCAGCGTCGGTTTGCGGGCGATTGACTGCACCGAGCTGTACGACGCAGTGAGCAATGCACTGGGCGTGGCGCTCAACATCGAAGGTGCCGTACTCAGCGGCAATCGCCTGCGCCTGCTTCAGCGCGGCAACAAGCACGATAGACGCAGCGCCATTGTCGATGTCGACTTCGTTGCACAGGCGTCGTTGCCAATGGCGATAACGCAACGCGATCCACGGGTATTGACGGTTCGATGGTTCGATCTGGGCGATGTCGACGGGATACCGCTGTCGTTCAGCGATGCGACGGCGTTGCCCGATGGGTGTTTGCTGTTCACGGCGATTGCCGAAGACACCCGCGACAATTACGCCGATGGCCGCTGTGCCGGTGCCGCGATCGGTATCGTCGATCTGAACCACGAACTCGTCACGTTGCAGAAGTTGTCGCAGCCGCTGAAGATCGAAGGCGTGGAGTCGGTGTCGCCGATCGCGACGTCATCCGTCGCTGCGATCGACCTGTTGCTGGTGACCGATGCGGACGATCCGGACATTGCCGCGTCGCTCTATGGTGCCAGGTTGAGGCGATGAAAGCATTGATTGCGCGAGTCGCTCGCTGGTTTACACAAGGAACATTCCATCGCTGGCCCTGGTTGTTGCCGCTGCTCAGTTTCGCGGTTGGCTGGCTCGGCTTTGCTTTGGTTCAGCGCGGCGAAACCATGGCACGCTCGATTGCCGTGATGGCCTTGATCGGCTGGCCATGGTTGCTCGCGGAAAGTCTGCTCGGCAGCTTGCTGGCGCGCTGGTCGCGCGGCGCTCTGTCGCCGTCCTTGCTGTCGTTCGTCACGCAGGGCCTGCAGCAGGAAATCCTGTTCTTCGCCTTGCCGTTTCTGATCGGTGCCACGCAACGCGACGCCGGGCAGTTCGCTTTCACGGCGGTGGTGGCACTGGGTGCGTTCGTGAGTACGATCGATCCACTGTATCACTCGCGCATTGCCACGCAGCCGGCGGTGAGCGTGGCCTTTCATGCCTTCTGTACCTTCATCGCCAGCCTGGTCGTGTTGCCGATGGCGGCTTCGCTGCCGCTGGAGCAGGCATTGCCCGCGGCCATCGCAGTCAGTGGCGTGTCGTTGCTGCTGAGTCTGCCGCGCACGATTCGCGGCATGCGGCACGGCCGTAGCGGCGGCGCCGCTGTTGTGATGCTTCTGGGTGCCTTGTTTGTCGTCTGGCGGTTTCCGGGCAATGTGCCGCCTGCGGGATTGTCGTTGAAGCATTCGCGCATCACTCAGACTCTCGATGAATTGCAACCGGGCGCGGCGATCCGGCGCATTGATTCGCAATCGCTGCTGACCCAAGGCATGGTTGCCTTTGTCGCGATCCGCGCACCGGCCGGGTTGTCGCAGTCCGTCAATTTCGAGTGGTGGTTTCGTGGCGAGCGCCTGGATCGAGTGCCGGCCGAAATTCGCGGCGGCAATGACAACGGTTGGCGCACATTCACCCGCAAACAGAACTTTCCCGCCGATCCGCGTGGACGCTGGCGTGTCGATGTACTCACGCCGCAGGGGCAACTGATCTGCCGGTTGCCGTTCGTTGTCGATTGATCGGACGAACACCGTGTCACGGAACCTTGCGATCGCTGCTGCTATTCTGTGGTGAGCGCTGCGGCGCCATGCTGATGACTGTGAAAAATTGACGTGGTGCAAAGCGGGCGGGCGTCCGGATCCCGGTTTCGTTGACGTTGCGCGGCCTGCGTTTCCGACGATGAATCTCCCAGAGCGAGTCAGTGATTGTGAGACAGGTCTGCGTGGCGTTGTTCTGGATGATGGGTGGAATGTTGCCGCGGCTGACGCAGGCGGAAGAAGGTGATACGCACGTACGGCTGCAGTACGGAAAGTCTTCCGAAAGCAATTTCGAGACGGCGCTGGTGGGCGACTACGAGGCGTCGCCGGAATCGAACTACCTGGTCGGTGGCAGTTGGGGCCGCGAACTCAACGAGCGGGCATTCGGCATGCCACTAGTCAGCACCGTGAACGTCGGCACGCAATGGTTCAACGAGCGCGGCTTGCAGGGCGATGGCTACGGGGTCACGGTGTACTACAAGCTTCACTACCGGTGGCGACTCCCCTGGACGCAGACGCGGGTGCGATTCGGACTGGGCGAAGGTCTCAGTTATGTGTCGCGGATTCCATTGAACGAGGCGCGCGATTTCACCATGAAGCACTCGCAGTCCGAGAAACTCCTGAATCACATCGAATGGACCGTCGACCTGCCACTACGGCAGTTCACACCGATGGCCGGTCTGTTCACTGGGCCGATCAAGGAGATGCATGTCGGCTTCGTGGTATGGCATCGCTCCTCGATCTACGGATTGCTTGCCCAAACCGGCGGCGGCTCGAACTTCATGGGCTGCGGAATCGAAGCGCAGTACTGAACGACGAGAAAATCACGGGTGGTCTGCGCCATTGAGCTGTTGCCGGGCTCGTTGCGGCGTTGGCACGCATCCGCACCCGTGCGCGCCGATTTCGGTACGATGCGTCTTCTCATGCAGCGCCTCAAGTCCCACCGCGTTCATCTGTATCTGCTGCGCCCGGACGGCGAGCGTGGCATGTTTCAAAGCCTCGGTTCGGCGCATGGGTTCTTGCCTTCGTTATGGCAGGTGCTGCTGGCCGATGCCACGCCGCTGCCGGCAGCGCGCACCATCGTTGGCGGCGACTCGACGCAATGGATTGCCAGCGACGCCGACGCAGCCGTATCGAGGTATCGGGAGTTCATGGGGCTGGTCGCTCGGCACCCCTGCTATCTGCAGGTTGCCGGTCTCGACCGTTACCTGCACGGAGCTCGCGACTATCTTGAGGAGACCATCGCTCAATGGCGTGCCGCCGCAGCTGCTGCTCCGCGGTTGTGCCTCGACCTGGCCTGTTTACCGCCGGATCCGGTGACCGCTCAGTCCATCGGCTACACGGCCACCGACTACACGGCCATCGACTACACAGCGCAGCTGCGGACGTTTCGTCGCGAGTTGGAATCGATCGTGCAGGCGGGCGACTGCGACCGCATCGAAGCCCTGCTGCGATTTCCTTCGCGGCTGTTACGTTTCACGGATTGGCGTGCATGGTCTGGGATGTTTGGCCTCGCGCAGCTCGAACCGCACTATTTTTCGGCGGCCTTCCGGCAGCCGTTTCCGGAGTGTTTTGCCGATCACGATTACGACGAGTTCGGCAGCGAAGCGACATTGGGCCACGGCCGGTATCGTCTCAGGCGCGGCGCCTGCTGGGGCGTGGCGACGGATGCCGATGGACTCGGCTGCTTTACGCTGCAACCCGAATGGGATCGCATCCTGCGAACCGGTCATGGAAATTCAGAGGGAAATTCAGAGGGAAATTCAGGGGGCGATTCAGAGCGGGTGTGGGTTGAGCGTGGCGGGCGATACGCACTGGCGTCGAGCCATGACGGCCGCTTGTTCACGGAGGTGATACTTGATGAAGTCCACGGATTCCGGCACGGCGTTGCGATCGTGCGCGTCGGTGCGCGATACGGATTGCTGGATACGACCGGCGGTTGGCGATTGCGGCCGAGTCTGGATGAAATCCATCCCTTCGCGAATGGACTTGCTGTAGCGAGGTCTCACGGCAAGTTCGGCTATATCGACCTGTCCGGTGCGACTGCCATTGCCATGCAGTTCGACAACGCGGACGATTTCAATGCGGCAGGGATCGCGCGGGTCAGCCTGAATGGACGCTGTGGCCTGTTGCGTCGTGACGGCCGGATGGCGTTGCCGCTGACCTGTGATCGCATCGAGTGGCGCATGGATTTCTCCGGCTGGCTGTGCGAACGCGCTGGCACGGTGTGGCTCACGCACGCGAACGGCGATGCCTGGGTCGATGATGTCGGGGTCGATAACGTCGGGGTCGATGCCGGCTGGACGTCGATGGACGTGCTGGTGCGCGATCAATGGATTCGCGCGTGGCGCGGCGAGCGCGTCGGGCTGCTGAGCTGGGGCGGCGACCTGCTGTTGCCATGCGAATTTCAGGCCTTGTCGCTGCGCAGTGTTGCAAGCGTCACCCCGGGCAATGCGCAGATCAGCCGATCGCGCCGCTGGGCCTTGCAGAAGATCCGGGCAGCGATGAAGCCGGCACCCATCATGGACAGCCGCGGCATCGTCGCCCGTCGCGAGGGTCGGCTCGGGTTGTTCGACGCACAGCTGCGATTGACGGTGCCATTCGAGTTTTCGCGCATCGAGGCCCTGGAGCCGCACGTCGAAGGTGATCTGCAGTTGAGTATTGCGGACCTGGTGCGAGTGAGGTCCATGCCAGGTGCCGCGGCACCGCGAGTCGGCGTCTGGAGCATCGCGCAACAGCGCTGCTTCGTGCCGTGCGCCTACGATTACGTGTGGACGTGTCTGTTCGATGCCGAAGGCCGCTACGGATACATCGTCGGCAATCGGAATCCCAAACGCGGCTGCTCAACTCAGGGGCGCTATCGTGTGGGCTTGCTGCGGGCCGATGGCAGCGTGCTGGTGCCGCAACGCTATGCCTGGCTCGCCGAATCGACCCCGCTGAATCGTGACGATGCCGTGCTGGATATTCGCAGCACGCTTTATCACTACTGGTCGCGGGGCGAGCCGGTGCGCGCATCCATCAACGAGAAGGGGCCACAGATCAGCCTCGATGCGAGCGGCTTGGAACACTCGGCAGCCGATTCCGACATGCCATCGCGCGGTGAGAACACTGTGGCTGCACCGACATGACAGCGCAGTCGACCTGATCCAGACCCATGGGAATCAGCAGGTGCGCTGACGCAGGAGGAACGCACCGCGACTTGCGGTAGAGTCGCGCCGGCGATGTGGGCAAATCGCAGGTCGCTACCGCCGCAGTGGCGTATTCAATCCAGCGCAGGCGCTCCCACGGGCTCGCAGGCAGCCAGATCGCTGTCCGCACGTGCAGTGATCTGTCGCGCGGCGTCGCGCAGCGCGGTTCGTAAGCCTTCCTCGAAGACGGGGTGATAGAAGGGCATGCGCAGCAGGGATTGCACCGTTGCGCGCTCGCCGATAGCCAGTGCCAGCAGCTGCGCGAGATGCTCGGCCCGCGGCGCGCACATCTGCGCACCGAGTATCAGCCCCTCCTTGCGATCGGCGTAGATGCGCAGCACGCCTCGATTCTCGCGTGCAATGCGGGCGCGCCCCTGATTGGCAAAGTCGACGGTGCCGATTGCGATGGTTGCTGCATTCAGTTCGCGGAGTCGCGCACCGACGATCGCGATGTTGGGGTCCGTGAAGACGATCGTCAGCGGCACACGGCGCTGAAAGCAGGTGGGCTTCTCGCGCAGCGCATTGTAAGCGGCGATGTGGCCCTCGTCGTTGGCCACATGCAGGACCGGCAGATCACTCGCGACATCCCCGGCGAAATAGACGGGCAGATTCGCAGCCTGCATGGTGTGTGGATTCAGTTCCGGCATGCCCTGAGCATCCAGTGGGACTCCGAGCGTCTCCAGACCCAGACCTTCGATGTTCGGTTGTCTGCCCAGCGCAGCGAAAACGGCGTCGACAGTAACGACCTGCTTGCCGTTGTGTACCTGCAGTCCCGCAGCGTCTTCGTGCAGCGATGCATCGCAATCCAGTGCGACACTGATTTCACTGCCCAGTAGTGCAATTGCCCGGGCGTTGACGATGGGATCGTCAAGCCCACACAGCGTCTTTCCACTGCCGAAGGCGAGCACCTCGACACCCAGTCTGGACAACGCCTGCGCGATTTCCACGCCGACGGCGCCCAGGCCGATGACAGCCATGCGTCGCGGAAATTCAGGCGCCTCGAAAATAGTGTCCGATGTGAAGACCGGGCCGCGCAACCGCAGCCAATGCTGCGGCAGCACCGGGCGCGATCCGGTCGCGATGATGATGCGTTGGGCACGCAGCCGTCGCTCGCCGATCTGCAGTTCATCGGGCGCCAGCAGCCGGGCATGGCCTGCGATGTTGCGATCGCCCAGGTCGGCCGTGAGCCGGACAATGCCGGCCACGAATTCATCGCGCAGCTGGCGAACGCGCCGCATGACAGCGGGCACATCGATGCGCAGATGCTCCGCACCTGTGATCCCGAACGCTGCGAAGTCGTTGCGACGAAAGAAATGGTTCGCTGCCTCGATCAGCAGCTTCGAAGGCATGCAGCCGACGCGCGCGCAGGTTGTGCCATACGCCCCGGCATTGACGATGGCGAAGTTGTCGGTCTGCTTGCGGACCTCGCGTAACGCCGACAACCCGGCGGTACCGGCGCCAACGATGACTATGTCGCGGGTCTCGATCATGAGCGTGTGCGTCAGAGTTGATCTGGCCGACACTGTATCCGCTCAGCGGCTTTCGCGGCATAATTTATGTCGTTCACGGCAATTCACGGCAACGGCTCGCGCGCATGATCAACGTCGGCCTTATCGGATTTGGTCTGGCCGGCAGAGTGTTGCACGCGCCGCTGATCGAAGCGGCCGGCATGCGCATTACTTCCGTCGTTACGAGTCGTCACGGCGAACTGGCTGGCGCGATCCCCGCTGCACAGCCAGCCAGTAGTGCTGAGCAGCTGCTGGCGCGCAACGATATCGATATGGTCGTCATCGTTACGCCGAATCATCTGCATGTGCCACAGGCTCGCGCAGCGCTGGCGGCCGGCAAACATGTCGTCGTCGACAAGCCGTTGTGCCTGAAAGCATCCCAGGCCGACGAACTCATTGCGTTGGCGACGCGGCAGCGCAGGCGGCTGGCCATTTTCCAGAATCGTCGCTGGGACAGCGACTTTCTGACCATCCATCGACTGGTCCGCGAGCAACGGCTCGGAGAGGTCATGGCATTTCACGCGCGCTGGGATCGTTATCGTCCCGCTGTGGCCGATCGCTGGCGCGAGCACGATGTGCCCGGCGCGGGCATGCTGTTCGACTTGGGCTCACATCTGATCGATCAGGCGTTGTGTCTGTTCGGTCGCCCGGAATGGTTGCAAGCGGATGTGTTCTCCCAGCGCCCGGCGGCACAGGTGGCCGATGGCTTCGAACTGTGGATGGGTAAGGGTGCATTGCGGATCTCACTCGGTGTCAGCTCTCTCGCCGCCGACAATCGACTGAGATATCGCCTCTTCGGCAACCGCGCGAGCTACACGAAGTCGGGCATCGATCCGCAGGAGGCGCAGTTGCGAGCCGGCCTGAAGCCGCTGTCGACAGGTTTTGGCACCGAACCGCCGGACGATCATGGCGCGCTTATCCACGGTGATGGACGACGCGAGATCGTGGCGTCCGACACAGGCCGTTGGCTGACGTTCTATGAACGTATGCGGGACGCCGTCAGCGATGAACGGATAGCGGTGCCGGTGACTGCTGGCGAGGCGAAGTCCGTCATCGAACTGATCGAGGCGGCAGTGCGTAGCAGCGAGCAGGGTCGACGCATCGATCTGTAAGGCAACACCCTTCCTGCCGCGGCCGAACCGGTACGCAGCTTTGTGACCACAGGAATTCCCGCAGACATGATTCCTTATTCGGTACTCGATCTGTCGCCGATTGCTGCCGGTTCCACAGCGCGCGATTCGCTGCGCAATTCCCTGGACCTTGCGCGCCATGCCGAGCGTCTTGGCTATCACCGTTACTGGCTGGCCGAGCATCACAGCATGCCGGGTATTGCCAGTGCAGCGACGGCGGTCGTGATCGGTCATGTCGCCGCGGGAACGACACGGATTCGCGTCGGTGCCGGCGGCATCATGCTGCCGAACCACGCGCCGCTGGTGATCGCCGAACAGTTCGGCACGCTGGAGTCGTTGTTTCCCGGTCGCATCGACCTCGGGCTGGGGCGAGCGCCGGGCTCGGATCAACTGACTGCTCGAGCGCTGCGCCGTACGCTGGCGTCCGATCCGGATCAGTTTCCACAGGACGTGCTGGAACTCATGAGCTATTTCCAGCCGACGGCGCCGCAACGCGTGCAGGCGGTTCCCGGCATCGGACTCGACATTCCGTTGTGGATTCTCGGTTCGAGTTTGTTCGGCGCGCAATTTGCGGCAGCGGCCGGATTGCCGTTCGCCTTTGCTTCGCACTTCGCGCCGGCCCAGATGATGGAAGCCATCGAGCTCTATCGCGCGCGTTTTCGTCCAGGGCGTATCGAGCAGCCATACCTGATGTTGGGCTTCAGTGTGTTTGCTGCCGACACCGACGAAGAGGCGCAATTGCTGGCAACGTCGATGCAGCAGGCGTTCGTCAATCTGCGCAGCGGCCGACCCATACCCTTACCGCCGCCCGTGGCGGGCTACGAGGCCGGGCTATCCGGCCCTGACCGCGCGTTGCTCGCGGGTGTGCTGGCGTGTTCCGCGATCGGCTCGCCGGTCACGATCGAGAAAAAATTGCAGGCATTCGTCATGCGCACTCAGCCCGACGAGATCATGATCACTTCGCAGATCTTCGATCATGCGGCACGGGTGCGCTCCTTCGAAATTGCCGCGGAAGTATTCAGAACGCAGCGTTAACGAGTGCCCGCGATAGCGACGTTGCTATCGCGGCGTTTGACCCTCAACAGTCAGACCCTCAAAAGTCCAACGATTACCAGCGTTGATTTCCCGACCTTGTATTCCTTTCGCCGCTGCGTGCATATTCTCATTGAGGCATCAACGGCCGGCGTAGGGAACTTCCGTCGTCTGACGACGGTTAATCGGCAACGTTTAATCAGGCTTGATGCGTAGGTGTCGTAGCTCGTGCCTCGGGCTGCGGCCAGCAAAAGCGAAAAATTTCTGCGGACGCCGAGGGTGATGCTGCCAATCAGTCACAATTCGACCGGTCACGATGCCTGTCCGAGTCGCATGCAGCGCGCACATGTTCGTCTGCCGCTGTCGACTCGTCACCTGGCGGTCGTTGCCACGCTGCTTGTGATGCAGACAGCGAGCGCTGCCGACGACGTGCAGGTATGGATCCGCGCGTTCATTCCCGATGCGGCGATCTCGGGCACCACCGTACCGGTTGTCAGTACGTCGGGTGGGGCCGCGCTCAAGGCAAGCGACGGCGGTTGTATTGCAACGGATCAACGTACCTGGAGCGATGAGCGCGGTGCACGCTCGCGACTCGTCAGCGATTTTCATCTGCTCGTCGATGGGGCTAGCGGGGTTCAGCTGCAATCATCGGGCAAGCCAGTGACGGCTGCCGCCGGCATTCGATCGGTGGATTGCGGGTCGGGTGTCGAGATCGCTGTGCTGCCGGCGCAATTACTGGCCGATGAGTTGGGCACTCCGGCACAGACCGACAAGGGTGCTCAGATCAATGTGCGGGCGGCAGTGGCCGATCCCTTGCGCCCCTGGTCATCGACGACGATTCACTACGACGCGACCTTTATTTACCACCCGTCGAGCCGCACGCTGGAATACCAGGCATTGACCGGGGTTTTTCCGGCATACGAGGCTTACGCCACATTGAACGGTGGGCCAGCGGTTACTGTGTTCCGCTCCGGCCCGGTTCGACGCAGCGAATCGGCTGCAGGCGGCAGCAAGGCCGACGTTGCCAGCGTCGAGCTCAAAGGCGAAGTCAATCTCGGCGATGCCGGCAAGCGACCCAAGCCCCCGACGAACCTTACGGTTCAGTAGGCAGGCTTCAGCAGGGCCAGTAGATAAAGGCCCAGTAAAAAAATAGCTCAGCCGTATCGTTGCAGAACAGGGCGACGCGGCGAGAGCTGCCTCATTTCAAGTTGAGCAAGGATCTGAAGTGATGGCCAGCCGATGTGCCATGACTTACTCTGCCTGCCTCGGGTGTCCAGCAAAAAAGAAAGTCTGGGTTCACTTTTGAAACAGGGGGGCTCAATGAAGGTTCGAACCGATGCGAAGCGCGACGAGATTCTGGAGGTTGCCCGCGCGGTCTTTCTGGAGTTGGGGTACGAGCGGGCTTCCATGGCCGAGATTGCGGCCCGGGTAGGCGGTTCGAAGGCCACGCTATACGGCTACTTTTCCTGCAAGGAAGCGCTGTTCGTCGCCATCACGCAGCAGCTCGCCGAGCGCTATGTGGTACCGGCCTTGGCACGCCTTGAGGAGAGTACGGACGAGGACGTCCGGTCGGCGTTACAGCGGTTCGGCGAACAATTTCTTGCGTTCGCTGCCGGGCCGGAGGCGATTGCAACCAATCGCGTCATCCTCAGCGAGGCGGCGCGCTCTGATAGCGGCCGCGTGTTTTTCGATTCTGGGCCCAAGCGCGCCAACGAGGCGCTGGCCCGATATCTGAGTGGGGCGATGAACCGTGGCCAGCTCCGCAAGGCGGACGCGTCGGTCGCGGCGTCTCATTTCTTCGCGTTGCTCATTCACGGGGAGACGTGGGAGAACTATTTCGTGCGCGAGTCCCCCGTGCTCACGCGTCCACGGAACAAGCGCATTGTGGAACGCGCTCTGGATACGTTCCTGAATGGCTATCGGACTTGACGCGAGATGAGTGCTGTCGCGGCCCAGCGAAGCTGGCGACTAAGGTGGGCAGTGGGCACGGCGTCGTGGGCGCAATAGCGCTATGATTTGCCGGCAGTGCCGGTCCCGTACCGGTATGCAGAGGAGCCCCGTATGTTGATCCGACATCCACGACCCGGCGATTCAGCCCGCATCCGCCCTTCCGAGATCACCGCGGAATCGGTCTATATGAGCCGGCGCACACTGTTGCAGGCCGCATTGGCCAGCGGCGTGACGGGACTGGGTACAGCCTGGCCGGGGCCTGCCGCCGCTCAGACGCAGCTCAAATACACACGCAATCCCCGATACAGCACGAGCGAAGCGCCCAACAGCTACGAAGACATCACGACATACAACAACTTCTACGAGTTCGGCATCGACAAGTCCGCGCCGGCGCGCAATTCCAGCGGCTTCAAATCCGTGCCCTGGACAGTGGAGGTGACGGGCGAAGCGGAGAACAAGGGCAGATTCGCGCTCGAGGATATCCTGGCACCGCACGCCCTGGAGGAGCGCATTTACCGCCTGCGCTGCGTCGAAGCGTGGTCGATGGTGATCCCGTGGATCGGCATCCCGCTCGCCAGCGTGCTGAAACAGTTCAAGCCCACCTCGCAGGCGAAGTACGTCGCTTTCAAGACGGTGCTGCGGCCAAGCGAAATGCTCGGGCAAAGTATCGGTGTGCTGAAATGGCCGTATGTGGAAGGCTTGCGCATCGACGAGGCCATGCATCCACTCGCGATACTCGCGGTCGGTCTCTACGGCAAGACGCTGCCGAATCAGAACGGCGCACCGCTGCGGCTGATCACGCCATGGAAATACGGCTTCAAAGGCATCAAGTCGATTGTCGAAATCCGTTTCACCGAGCGACAGCCGCCGACGAGTTGGAACATCTCTGCGCCGCGTGAGTACGGGTTCTACGCGAACGTCAACCCGAGCGTCGATCACCCGCGCTGGAGCCAGGCGCGCGAGCGGCGCATCGGCGGCGGGCTGTTCGACAAGCGCATCGCGACGCAGATGTTCAATGGCTACGAAAAGGAAGTCGCCTCGATGTATCAGGGCGTGGATTTGAAGAAATACTACTAAGACTGCAGGAACTATGAATTCTCGCGAACCTGTCTCGCCTTTCGAAGTCGCTCCGCCCTCGACAGGCCGGCTGCTGCGGAGCATCGCAACAGCGGCGATGGG